>USFH01000084.1 GCA_900553925.1 uncultured Clostridium sp. | reverse complement strand
GTTTTCCGCAGAGGCTGCTTACCGTATGGGTTGTGGATTAGTGCGTGTGTGCACCGTAGAGGAGAATCGTGAGATTATTCAGTCGAGACTTCCGGAAGCACTGCTTACGACATACAAAGAAGACGACATCGACACGATGCGCAGTGCGATGAAGACGGTCATGGGCTGGGCAGATGTGCTTGTGTTAGGTCCGGGACTTGGAACCGGCGAAGCCGCACAGTATCTGATTGACAAGGTGCTTCGTAGCTTTGATGGCACGGTTGTCTTAGATGCCGATGGAATTAATGTGTTATCCGAGCATATGGATCTGTTCGAGATGATGCATTCGAAGCTCATTCTGACGCCGCACTTGATGGAGATGTCAAGACTCACGAATCAGTCAGTGACAGATATCAAGGCGAACAAATACGATCTTGCAAGAGAGTTTGCCAAGCGTCACAACGTGGTCGTTGCATTAAAAGATGCGCGCACGGTGGTGTCCGATGGCGGGCTTCAGGCATATATTAATATAACAGGTACAAACGGCATGGCAACAGGCGGATCCGGCGATGTGTTAACCGGAATTATTGCCTGACTTCTAGCGCAGGGCATGGATCGGTTCGAAGCGACAAAGCTTGGTGTCTGCATGCATGGTATGGCAGGGCAGGCAGCTGCAGAAGAAAAGGGACAGTACAGCATGATTGCCGGAGATATTGTACGAAGCATTGAGCAGATCATAGCGAAAGAAGCAGCAGAGTAAAAGAACGGCTGGAAGATACGCAGTTTGATAATATAGTTTTATTTGATTGCATACACAGAAGAATTGTTGGAAATACTTGTAATAGTTTGAACAACAATAGGAGTGTGAAGGCATTGATTATCAGACGTGGAGATATTTATTATGCAGACCTGCGTCCGGTCGTGGGATCTGAACAGGGCGGTGTCCGTCCGGTACTTATTATTCAGAATGAAGCGGGGAACAAATACAGTTCCACTGTAATTATTGCGGCAATCACGTCGCAGATGCACAAAGCGAAGCTTCCGACACATGTAGAACTTGATTCCAGGTATTGCGATATTGCTAAGGATTCTGTTATACTGTTAGAACAGGTGCGCACGATTGACAAACAGAGACTGAAAGAAAAAGTCTGTCATTTGGACAACACGATTATCCGTCGTGTGAATGAGGCGTTGCGTATCAGCTTAGAATTATAAAAGGAGAAACAATAACTATGTCACAAAGTGGGCCCAGTAGTTTTCGAAAGTTTTTTTCGAAGAAGGTGGACGAAGACAAAGTAGAAGAAGAGATTCTTTCCATGGTTGAGGAAGGACATGAACACGGCTTGATCGAAGAAGGCGAGATGGAGCTTATCAACAACATCTTCGAGTTCGGAGACAAAGAAGCGAAGGATATCATGACACCACGGCAGAAGATTGTTGCTGTGGAGAACACCCAGACGGTGGAGCAGGCGTTGCAGCTTGCTGTAGAAAATAGTTTTTCAAGATATCCGGTTTATGAGGAAGACTTGGATAATATCATCGGACTTGTACATATCAAAGATCTGATTGCAGTCTATATGAAGGATCCGAAATCACCGATTGCGGGAATGGTTGACAAGGCGATCGTTACACATCCGACGAAGGATGTATCAGAGCTTCTGCAGCGGATGCAGCGGGAGAAGATTCACATGGCAGTCGTGGTGGACGAATATGGTCAGACGGAAGGCATTGTCACGATGGAGGATATCTTAGAGGAGATCGTGGGTAACATCTTAGATGAGCACGACGAGGAACAACCGGAAGAGATTCAGAAAAAGTCTGAGGACGAATATCTGGTCGACGGCGGAGCCACGTTAGAAGACCTGGAGGATCTGCTCGGAATTGAATTCCCGGATGAGGATTTTGAGACGATAAATGGTTTCCTGCTCTATGAGCTGGGGCGTCTGCCGGAAGCCGGAGAGAAATTCAACATTGAGTATCAGGGGTATGCATTTACTCCGGAGAAGATAGAAGACAACAGGATAATCACTGTTAGAATAAAAAAACTACAAAACAATTTACAAGAAGAGGAGTAACAGAAAATGTCAGGACATTCAAAATTTGCGAACATTAAGCACAAGAAAGAGAAAAACGACGCTGCAAAGGGAAAAGTATTTACGATTATTGGTCGTGAGATCGCAGTTGCCGTAAAGGAAGGCGGACCGGATCCGGCGAACAACAGCAAGCTGCGTGATGTCATTGCAAAGGCAAAAGCAAATAACATGCCAAACGACACGATCGACCGTGGTATCAAGAAGGCAGCCGGTGATGCAAATTCCGTAAACTATGTAACGATTACATATGAAGGCTATGGCCCAAGCGGAACAGCAATTATCGTAAATGCGCTTACCGATAACAAGAACCGGACAGCATCCAATGTAAGAAATGCATTCACAAAGGGTGGCGGAAATGTCGGAACAACTGGTTGTGTATCTTATATGTTTGATGAGAAGGGACAGATTATCATCGCGAAAGAGGACTGCGATATGGATGCAGATGATCTGATGATGATCGCACTTGATGCAGGTGCAGAAGACTTCAATGAGGAAGAAGACAGCTTTGAGATTTTAACTTCTCCGGAAGAGTTCACTGCTGTACGTGAAGCCCTCGAGAAAGAGAATATCCCAATGGCAGAGGCAGACGTTACAATGATTCCACAGAACTACGTAGAGCTTACATCGGAGGATGACATCAAGAAGATGAACCGCATCCTTGATATGCTTGAAATGGATGACGACGTGCAGGACGTGTACCACAACTGGGATGAGTAAAAAAATGCGGCTTGCCAGCATTTTTTTACGAAGACCTTTCTTGCAGGCGGAGCCGGCAAGAGGGATGATAGAAATCATTCTTAACAGCGGAGCCGGCAAGAAGGATAAGTAAAGGAGAAACATGCCACTTATAATTATTTTTTTCATCTGGTATGGCATCTATGGCAGAAACAATCCGAAGATATACAGTAAGTTGCATAACAAGCTTGGCTGGGTGATTGCAATCTGTATTTTGTTTGGTGGCCTGTCTGGTTTTAGCTCCCTGTTTGGTGGGCTTTTGGCAGTTTCGATTGTAATCGCTTTTTTTGGAGCTCCAATCTGGCTTGTTGTCTGGTTGATCGCAAGATCATCCAAAGGAAAAGCAAAAGCAAAACAGGATGATTACAGCTACTATAAGCAGCATTACAGTCAGCCTTCGGAAAATAAAGGAACCACGGTAACAGGACTGACAAGAGCAGTACCAAAGCGAAGAAAAATTGTTCAAAAATTTAATCAGAAATATGATCTGTATCTGACAGAAGAAGAGATCAACCGGATCGTTGATGCATCCTATATGTCAAACTGCTGGGAGCGGGAGATCTTAGACATGGATCAGAAATACGACACGATTGCACAGTGGTATCGTGGAGATTCCGCATGGCTAAGAGCATACCTGCATGCATTTCCGGTGCAGAACGTGACATCGGATTTTGAGAGTCAGAGAAGTATCTGTCTCGATACATTTTATCAGATATTTGCGGAGATCGATCCGGGAAAGTATGAGAGTGTAGAGAGCTGCGTCAGGGAAATCAACCAGCGGTTCATGACGAACTTCGATGATATTACATTTTCAATCGCACATCGATTCCTTGCAGATAACGGATATTCCTTCTCCCTGCCACGCTATGACATGCATGGCGCGAAATCGGATATTGACAGACTGAAGGATAAATATGACCGGGAATCCGGAAGCACAGCTTCTTATTCCTCGGCAGATCGAAGAGAATATACAAAAATGCGCCAGCCTTAAGCTGACGCATTTTTGTGCATTAAGCCGTCATGTGGGAATTCCTATATGACGGCTTATGTTTATCGAGCCGATGATATAGTAAGTGATTACTGTATCTGTACCAGACTTGAACAATGCCGGTTTCCCTGATTATCCTCGAAGATAAACATACCATAATATTCCTCGCCCGCGATCAGATCGCCGCGTACAGGATGGAAGCCTTCTGATATTGGGAAATAGTTGTAATTGATTGTCAGGTCTGCCCAGTCGGTCTCGTTCAGGTTCGTTAAATCCTCGGTAGAGGTATATTTGTGACTGAAATATCCAAAAGCAACATTTTCATAATCGTTAATATCGATTTCGTACCGGTCAGGGAAGATCTCATTTCCTTCGGTCTGAATATAATTATCAATCGGATAGACTCCTAGGATCTGACCTTCCGGATGCTCTGCGGTGACCTCCAATACGAAGTAGGCATAGACTGCATCGTCACCCTCGATATCGTCGTTGTATAGAATACTTGAGAGCAGGTAACGGGTATAGGTATCTGTCTTTTCCTGTACGGTATACATAAGCTCGTACATCTCCGAAGTCGTGTCGTTCTGCATATATGTAATCTGTCCGTCAAAATCAGCTGTGAGCATGCCGGTTCCATCGTCCGTTACTGCCGAGCTTAATGCAACCATATCGTAAAGCTCCGGATTCTCCGGATCTTTCTTGGAGATTATAAAATATGCATTCTGAAGTGCAGCTTTCTGATCCTCCTGCAATGTGACAGAGAACGAAGCATCATCATTCAAAACCGGAACAAGGGAATCGGGATCCCATGCGACAGCGAATGCATCGGTGTCGGTCAGCATTCCTGCGAATCTTGCGATGTAGGAAGTGTAATTTTCGGCAAAATCAAATGTCTGATACATAGGAATAAGCTGGGAGGCGTGTTCCTTTGTATAGTACGGATGGTAGATGGAGACGCCGGATATCTTATCTTCATTTGCATCGGAATACACAATGAATGAATCCAATGCACCCGCTAAAGCAAGTGCTTCCGGTTGAAATACAGCCTGCAGATGCTTGGTATAATCCATCAGGTCAACAACATCGTAGGAGCCTTCCGCATAAGAAAAATCTGCAGCGATTTCCTTGGAGTTTTTCCGGAGGGAGGAATACTTGGAGTAGGTTGCCTCACTGAAATCTTCCCCAACCTTCGCGAAAAGGTCGTTCAAAGCAGTTTCGACTGCGTCAGTCTGACTCAGATCCATAACGGAGAGACAGATCGGGCAATATGCAAACGGTATGCTGCTTATATAGTCGCTCGTCTCATCCATATAGGAATCCACGATTGCGGTTCCGATTTCTTTTCCGGACTGCAGGGAAGCAATATCCTTCAAAAAGTCATAGTACCAGCCGGAACCGGGTTCTGATTCCTGTGATGCGATCATGTAATTTGCATATGGTGTCAGCGTGTGCGCAGTTTCGATGTTCGCCATAAGACAGGCATCAAAACCGATAAATTCCAGCTTGTTGTCATCATGGAACGGTGAATTCGCAAATGCATCAGAAAGTTCATTCAAGGTCAGGCTGTCGTTTGTTGTCTCGTCATAGCCGTATCCGAAGAATGCACCACCACCGTGATTCCATAAGATGACTCCATAGGTCTCAGCCGGATAATTCGTATAACCGTAATTTAAGAATTCGGAAAGTGTATCCGGATTGCCCATGTTCGAGGCAGAGGATGATTCTAATTGCTCAAGCTTTCCATCTTTTATCAGGAAAGTTGTATTGGAATTCTCCGGGATATCGCCATCCTTCCAGTTGGAACATCCGCCTGTGTAGAGAAGTACATTCATCGAAGTGTCGTCAAATCCGGAATCAAGCATCTCCTTAATATCGGTTGAAGCCGCACCGTGTTCACTTTCGAGATCAGAGCCGACCATATAGATCATGATCGTTTTCGTTCCAGCCGCCCCCTGTGGATGCTCCGTAGTTGCAGTCTCTGTCGTTGTGTGCGTGGTTGTCTGATTGGTTGTGATATCCGGATCGTCGTTGGTTAAATCCTTGACCGGACGATTGCGGACGATAAGCGTGATACCGATAGCAAGAACAACTGCAAGTCCTCCGATTCCTGCAAAGAGTGGCCATTTCTTTTTCCCTTGTTTGTTCGGAGTGGATGCCGGTGAAGTCTTGGGTTGCGCCGGCTGCCCGCTGTAGATCTGCTGATTATTATATGGCTGCTGATTGTACCCCGGCTGCCTGCCATACGGTTGTTGCTGGTTGTACCCCGGCTGTCCACCATACGGTTGTTGCTGGTAGTACATCTGCTGTCCGTTGTATGTCTGTTGATTATTATACGGTTGTTGCAGATTGTCCCCCTGCTGACCAATATACGGCTGTTGCCCGCTGTACGTCTGCTGTCCGCCATATGGTTGTTGCTGATATTGTATCTGCTGCCCGCCATACGATGGGTCCTGCCATCCGCAGACCGGACAGATGCCATATTGATTTAATGCATGTCCGCATGCTTTACAATTCATAGGAAACCTCCCGAAATATGATAAATCAACTATATCATAGATTGCTTAAAACGTGTAAAAAAATTTCCATTTTTGCAAGATTATGCTAAAATATATTTAATTATGGATTATACGTAGAAATAAGTTAGAGATACATTGAAAACAGGAGGAAGTATGGAAGTTACAGAGGTGCAGAAAATAACACGAAGTGTGGTCGCAGAAGCATCGAAAGTCGTAGTAGCCGGAGAGGCGGTTGTTGAGAAGCTTCTGGTAGCATTGCTTGCAGGTGGACATGTACTCTTAGAAGATCGCCCGGGGAGTGGAAAGACGACACTTGCCAAGACATTTGCAAGATTGCTGGATGTAGAACAGAAACGTGTGCAGTTTACACCGGATCTGATGCCGAGTGATATTACGGGGTTAAATGTGTACAGCCAGAAGGATGGCGAGTTTCATCTGGTGAGAGGGCCGGTATTTACAAATGTCCTGCTCGCCGATGAGATCAACCGTGCGACGCCACGGACACAGGCAAGTCTGCTCGAGGCGATGGAAGAAAAACAGGTGACGATCGATGGAGAGACATTGCCGCTTGCAGAACCGTTCCTCGTAATTGCAACGGAGAATCCAATCGAGACAACCGGTACTTACCCGCTCCCGGAAGCACAGGTTGACCGTTTCATGATGAAGCTTTCGATGGGACAGCTTGACACGCAGGCAAAGCTGCGCGTGATGGAAACCTTCATGGGGGAGCATCCGCTTCTTTCGCTGAAGCCGGTCTGTACAGCAGAGCAGATTTTACAGATGCGGGAGGCTGCAAGAACAGTAAATGTACATCCGTGTATCCGGGAATACATCGTTCGGATCGTGGAGGAGATCGGCATGGATCAGGAAGTCATGACAGAGGTCAGCACGCGCGCGATGCTGACGCTTGTCCGTGCCTCCCAGTGCCATGCAGCGATGCAGGGAAGAACGTATGTGATACCGGATGACGTGAAACAGCTTGCACCATGTGTGCTGGCACATCGTCTGATGACTTATGGAAGCGCGAAGGATAACCATGAACGGGTACAAAAGATCGTAGCAATGGTCGAAGTTCCGGTGGAGGATTGGAAACAGTGAATCTGATTGTTGCACTTGTAATTGCGAGTCTGGTTTATATTGTACAGAAACGTCTGTATGCAAAATGGTGGAACCGGAATCTCGATGTGACAATTTCATTTGTGGATACATGTGTGCGGGAAGGGGATGCAAGTGCACTGACGGAAGTTATCTACAACGGCAAGCTTCTGCCGTTGCCGGTGTTCCATGTCAAGTTCTCGGCAGATCGTTCATTTCAGTTCAAAGATACAGAGAATACGGTTGTGACGGATAGTTATTACAGAAACGATGTGTTTTCTGTGCTTGGTTATCGAAAGATCACAAGAACGCTGCCGTTTCAGACATCAAAGCGTGGATTGTACGGGATTCCGAATCTGAATGTAATCGCACGTGATTTTTTTATGACAACGAATTTTGCGTACAGTAAAAGTGGCAATGCATGGATATATGTGCTTCCGGAACGGGTTTATACGCCGGAACTGTCGATGTTTTGCACGCATCTTCTTGGGGAACTTGAAACCCGTAGAAACCGTATGGAAGATCCCTACACATTTCGTGGAATCCGGGAGTATGCGTATGGCGATACGATAGGGAAGGTCAACTGGAAAGCGACAGCAAAAACGGCACAGCTTATGGTTAATATGTATGGATATACATCGGAACAGCGTGTGCGGATTCTGCTTAATCTGGAGACGAATATGATGGGAAAAACGGAGAATCTTCAGGAGATGAGTATCCGTATGGCGGGAACTGTGGCTGAGTATTTTTTGAAAAATAAAGTTTCTGTTGAGATCCTGTCGAACGGTATTGACCAGACAACGGGTGATTGTGAACGTGTGGAAGCAGGGATGTCTATGGAACATGGAGTTACGATAGATAAATATCTGGCTCGAATTATGGAAAATGCAGGAATATATCGTTTTATGAACATTGTAAATGATGAGCTTTCGCATATGGAGGAGACAGTGACTTATGTGGTTATCTCGCCATACTATAAGGATGATCTGCTTGTAAAGCTGGATTATATGCAGAAAAATCATATGGCAGTGCAGATGCTGGTGCCTTACTATGATATTCAGGATAAAGAAAACTGGAGAAATTACATGCATGGGGTGGAGGTGAAGTGGAATGAAGTATAAACTGCTGCAGATAACAACGCTGCTTCATCTTCTCTATGAATGGACTTGCTGTAGTCTGGCATTTGCATTTGTGGAAGTGGTATTTACAAAGCAGGCACCGCACTTTTACCTGATTCCGGTTACGGGAGTTTGGTTCGTGATATCGTATATTCTGCGAGCAAAAGCGGGAAATTACCTGGTGCTGCTTGTGGGGCATTTACTGATGCGGCTTCCGATTTATCTGCTGCCGATCTCGAGAGAACTGCAATGGGTATATTTTATCATTCCGTGTTATCTTTTCTTTGCATCTATATCAGGCGTACGAAAAAAGACAAATGAGAGTGGGGATAGCGGGGAAAATGAATTACCGTGGCCTTCATTTTTATTTTGTCTGGCTGCGTATCTGGTCGGCGGGCATCTGGAGCAGCCGGGATTGCAGATCTATGCATATATTACAACGCTTGTTTTGCTGCTGCTGTATCTGGCAATTGTATACACAGACGGAATGGAGCATTATCTGGACGCTGCGTGCCATGTATCAAAGATGCCGTTGCGGCAGATACTGTCCGTGAATACTATTATGGTCGGCGCTATTATCATAGTTTTAATACTTGGGTTAGGCCTTGGAGAATTGCTGGGATTTCAGAAGCTGGTTGCTTTGGTATGGGATGCGATGCTTGCGGTCATACGGATCGTAGCAATGTTATTCGGTGCAATTTTTGAGTTTATTGGACGCTGGTTTAAGAACGGAGATCCGGGTGCAAGTGATTATGATGACAATGCAGATGGAAATATGCCGGAGCGTATGCATTCAATCGGTCAGATGCTGATGCCGGTATTATATGTGTGCCTGATTGCGATTGGAATATATCTGTTATATAAAATTCTCGCAAGACTGGTTCGTTTTCTTATGACGAAACGTGTGATATCGTCGGATCAGATAGAATTGGTGCCGGCACAAAAAACAGACGAGGAGAAAAAA
>USFH01000083.1 GCA_900553925.1 uncultured Clostridium sp. | reverse complement strand
TGGGGCTAGAACCGGCGAATACATATGACGCTCTAACGAAAAATGCAGAGAATGTAGTTCATCTGAAAAGAGATGATGAATTCGAGGTTTGCGGATTAAAGGTTCGTGTCTTTAATGCATTTGACGATATTGTAAAGCAAAATGTGGGAGAACAGTTTGATTATCAAAACAATGGTTCTTTGTGTATGAAGTTTACGAATATAGATGAAAGCTTTTTATTTACTGGAGATATTAAACTTGATATGAATACGTATTTATTCAATACATATGGAGAAGCTATGTCAGGGGATTATGTACAGCTGAGTCATCATGGTAACTGGGGACTCAATACGGAATATTATGATCAGATGAATGCGAAGGCATATTTCGCAGATATTCCTTCTGAGTTTTATGAGACACATCCGATAGGGGAATTAAGACAGCATTTGTTAGAGAACGGAAAGACCTATTATGATTATAGTATGGCACCGAATTCGGTGGAGTTGAAGTAGCTGCAGGCACCAACAACCCCTAGCCTGTTTGAACTATATAGGACTATGGGGGAAAGGATTCAGGGATAATACAATGTTTGAAGTAAAACAGAATCATGCAGAGACAACGATATATCGCAAACTTTGTAAATTTTATAATAGAATTGGAATTTATATGTTAGCAGCTTTATTTGTTGCAATTACGATAATTCGGTGTAGGTTCAACAATCTTTGGCTAGATGAATGCTTGTCTGTACAGTTTACAAAGAGCCCTTTTGGAGAAATGATATGTACCCAGAATTCTGGACACATATTTATGAACTAGGTTGAACACATGGATGCTATCCTGTATTGTACAGGTGGCATCCATTTTGTTTTTGCCTGAATTCTTTTGTTATTATAATAATCTATATATTCTTCAATTGCTTGTGAGAATTCTTCGAAAGAAGAATAGTCTTTTGGGATGCTCCCGGAAAATTCCATTTGCAAAAAATTGGCCAGACATTCTCCCCAGTTTGTCTGACCAATCCCAATATATAAATGATACACACATTCGGGAGTTGCCGGTCAATTTTCCGGACAACCGGCAATCCCTTCTCCCCAAGACGTTCGAAGGCGTTTGCCTTGGAACATGTTTATCGTAACACACCTTTCGAAAAAAACAAGGGGGCTGGCATACTTGACGCGATTTTTTACCTAGATTTTATTTCTTCGTTTTTCAAGACGGAATATTTCACAAAATTTCGGATGAAAAGCGTGGAGATAATTGGTAATAATGACGATAGGAAAATGGCACCGTTATTGACGGTGCCATTGTAAATTTCCGGAAATGCTACAAATTGTGGGATTATGATGGTATAATGCGAAAAAGCATGTGGCATGAAAATAAACAGGAGGACAGGATTGTGAAGCGAAATGGGAAGATTGAGTTATTGCGTTTTCTTGGGGTAGTATTTATCATGAATGCGCATTTTGGATACAATGCGGATCGCCCGTTCCTGGGTGGTTGGTATTATGTGGAATTCTTCTTTATTATCACGGGATTTTTCACGATGCGGAGGTTTTTCCATGAGGATGTAGTTGGAGGTACGGAACGTGTGCGGACGGCACTCACATATACGTTCCGCAAATTCGTGAAATTCCTTCCGTACACAACCGTGGCGATTCTTATAACATATGTTGCGAATAATTGGAAATATCTACAGGCTGGGCAACCGGGGAATTTCCTTCATAGCCTGGAGAATATGCCGGCGGAGATGCTGTATCTCTCTGCGGCGAATCCGGATGGTTCGGAGATGTTTACAATCTGGTTTTTGTCGGCGATGTTTCTTGTATTTCCGTTGTTTTGTCTGCTGCTTATGATGAAGAACAAACCGCTTGCGGGCTGGATCTGTTTTGCTATTGCAACATTTTATTATCTACATACCTATGATTACGGATCGCATGTGTTTCCGAATCAGCTTGTGCGTGCGTTCGCAGGTCTGTGCCTCGGTGCGTGTGTATCCATGCTTTCAGAGAAGCTAGGTGAGCTGCGTCTTGGCGGGGGCTGGCGTATGATCCTGTCGATGGTGGAGGTTGTGACATATCTGATACCGATTCTTACCTGTTATAAGCACATTACATTTCTGCGTGGCAATCTGATCTGCTTTATCGTAAGTGTTGCAATCATTTTCTCCGGACAGAGTCTGATTCCGGATATGTCCTGCAAGCTGTTCTTGTGGCTCGGGAAGCTCAGTATGCCGCTATATGTGTGGCATGTTGCGGTTGTGAGCGTGATATTCGCTGGATTCACCGGATTGTCAACGACGAAACAGGAGCTTATTTTCTGGGGCGGATCCTTCGCGGCAGCACTTGTGAATATGGGCATCCTGGCGTGGGTGCACCGGAAGTCATGCCAGAACAGTGAGGCTGTATCTGAAGCTCCGGCTAGGAAATAAGCATCAGAGCAATGAGGATCACAGATCCATATAGTCGAGCGGATCAACCACTTCGTCCTGTATCCGCATCTCAAAGTGCAGGTGTGGGCCGGTGCTGTTACCGGTGTTGCCGGACAGTCCGAGCGTTTCGCCCTGTGACACGGTCTGTCCGACTTCGACATATACTTCTGACAGATGACCGTACCGGATGACGACGCCGTCGCCACAGTCGACGTAGACACTGATGCCGTATCCACCGTTCCAGCCGGACTGGATGACTGTACCAGCGGCACTGTTTAAGACCGGTGTGCCGACGGGGACAGCGAGATCAAGGCCGTTGTGGCTTCTTCCCCAGCGGGGACCGACGTAAGAAGTGATGACATAGCCTTCGACCGGGGCGACAAATTCCGGGCGTTTCTTCGTGCCGACACGTACCTCACGGGTGGTGGCAGGGGTGATTGTCCGGGTGTCGATGATATCCTCGGATACAGCGCGTCCATTTAAATAAGTAACAAGCGTGGTTGTCTCCTGTTTTCCGGAAGCGCCTTCTTCGGCGACGATCGTTTCCCCTTCGTACAGGGTGTCGTCGTAGATCGTGTTGCAGCCGCCGGTATAGGAGGTGACGTGCTTGACACTCTGCAGGGTTGTTCCAGTCAGACTGTATTCCCGTTTTGGCACATCGGTGTCCGGAAAGCGCTCTGTCTGACAGAGCAGACAGACAAGCAGACTGCCAGTGATAACCGTGCCTGAAAGCAGTTTCTGCCATTTGTTTGTAACCTCGTTTTTTCCGTGTTGTTTATTCGTTGGATTTTTTCTTTTGCAGGAAATTTTTCTAACATATTTCATAGGTTTCATCTCCTACAGATAACATTTTTGTAACAATTAAAATTGTAGTATTACGTTTTTGTGATGTAAAGGAAAAACGTATGTAAAAAAGCGCGTAGATATGGCATTTTTCTTGTTTGTTCTTTCCGGTTGTGCTAAAATATCCATAATCTGATGGTGCTTGTGCGAAAGTAAGCAGGCACCATATGGAATATGTACAGGAAGAAGGAGTCGGCGATGGCAAAGCATTTATTGGATATCGAGGATATTCCACCACAGCTTGCGAATAAGGTAAAACAGGATCTGAAGTTCAAAACCGGGAATTTCGTCTGGCGTATCCGGTTCAACATTCCGCTTGATCCGAAGACGGTGAACACGGACACCATGTATGTGACCAATTCCCAGAATCAACGGCTTGGGGCACACATCCGGTATGATACGAAGAACGAGATCATCGAGGTGGAACCGCTGGAGGCATATTCGACGAATGAACTTTATGCCCTGACGATCACGACAGATGTGAAGTCAAAGGGCGGACAGTCGCTCAAAGAGCCTGTACAGATCAGATTCAAACTATAAGGGACCGCAAGACGGTCCCTATTTATAAAAATGCAACCGCTGCAATGGGTGAATCATAAGGTACATTACCAAGAGGGAAAGTTTGTGTGTGATACTCCAAAAAGAGGTAAAATACGGTTGCATGTGCGCCTATCTTTATCATACGCAAAAGGCGTGTCCGGTGTGCTTTTTTATAGACATAGTATGTCCGGTGTGCTATTATTTTATTAATTGTTAAGAGATTTTTTATAGGAAATATAAAGGAGGAACGGCAATGAGTTATTCAGCAGAGATTATTGATTATAAGGGCAAGGAGGCAATCGAGCTTACAGCAGGAAAGTATAAGGCGGTTGTGGCACCTTTTCTGGGGAGCAATGTTCTCCGTATGCAGGATGTTGAAAATGATATTGAAATCTTCCGTTATGATGAGTCACTTTCTATCGAAGATTTGAAGAAGAGTCCGGAAGTGTACGGACTTCCAACCTTGTATCTGCCAAATCGTCTGGCAGGTGGAGTTTTAAAGGTAAGTGATGCTACGTATCATTTTCCATTGAACGATCCGCTTGGAAACCATATTCATGGATTCCTGCATAAGAGAGAGCATAAGATCGTCAGCGTGGCAGTCGAGGGAACGTCAGCGGTTGCGAAGACGGAATATGTCTACGATAAGAACGATGAGTTCTTCGAGACATATCCGGTCAGCTTCAAGGCAGAGTTTACATTTACCTTGTCTGATGATGGCCTGGATTATGCATTTACGATGACGAACACATCGGACAGACAGATGCCGTATGGTATGTGCAACCACACAACGATCAACGGTCCTTTCACAAAGGATGGAAATGGTCTTGATATGCGTCTGTATATTCCGGTTGGCGAGAAGTGGGAGCTTTCGAAGTCCTGCATTCCGACAGGCGAGATGCTTCCGGAGACAAACCACGACAGACAGTATCTGACCGGTTCACAGGTGCCGGTGCTGCATGATATCGACAACGATGTGTTCTTCGCAGAGGATGGAAGTCTGGATGGCAAGCCGTTTTACGGTGCCGTTGCTACCGACGCGGGAACAGGCAAGCGTATCTGCTATGAAGTATGTAAGGATTTCAAGTTCTGGGTAATCTGGAACGATCATGGTGATAAGGGGTATTTCTGCCCAGAGCCATGTACATGGATTATTGACGCACCGAATCAGCCGATTCCGGGAGAAGAGTCCGGTTACAGAGAACTCGCACCGGGAGAGTCCCATACGGTGACGGAGAAGATCTATACCGCGTAAGCGTGCGGTGACAGGGAGGGGTTATTTATGAATAAGAGAAGAGTATGGGCACTTGTGTTTTCAATCGTGATGGTGCTGTCTGTATTTGCATATGCCCCGGTTCAAAATGTGGAAGCTGCAGGGGTTTCGGTACAATACAAATCACACGTTCAGACATTTGGTTGGGAATCTACCTGGAAGCGTGATGGAGAAGCCTCCGGAACAAGCGGAAAAGCAAAACGGCTGGAAGGAATCCGGATCACAGTCTCCGGAGATAATCTGGGGGTCCGTTATACAACACATTGCCAGACATATGGCTGGCTCCCGTGGGTTTCGAATGGTGAGATGAGCGGAACACAGGGCGAAGCAAAGCGTCTGGAAGCGATTAAAATTGAGTTAACCGGTGCAAATGCACAGAATTACGATATTTATTATCGTGTGCATGCACAGTCATATGGCTGGCTTGCCTGGGCAAAAAATGGACAGGCAGCCGGAACCGCAGGGCTTGCGAAGCGGTTGGAGGCAATTCAGATTGTTGTTGTCGCAAGGGGAACAACGGTTCAGAATAATGTCAATGGTATCGTAAGCAGGTTTGGGAGAAACTACGTATCGCTCAATGGCGCATCTGATGTGAATGTCGGAGGTCAGGAAACGACCAACATTACATATCGTACGCATGTACAAAGCTATGGCTGGCAGGGATGGAAGAACAACGGAGTGATGGCAGGTACAAGCGGGCGTGCAAAACGGCTGGAAGGCATAGAGATAAAACTTACCAATCAACAATATACGGGAAATATTGTGTATCGCACACATGTACAAAGCTATGGCTGGGAGTCCCGCTGGAGAATGAATGGCGAGATGTCCGGAACAAGCGGGCAGGCAAAACGGCTGGAGGCAATCCAGATTTACCTTACGGGAGAACTTGCCAATCACTATGATGTTTATTACCGCGTACATGCACAGTCGTATGGCTGGCTTGGATGGTCAAGAAATGGTGCAGCTGCAGGAACGGCCGGATATGCAAAAAGGTTAGAGGCGATCCAGATTGTGCTTGTTCAAAAGAACGGGGCAGCTCCGGGAAATGTTGCAGGTATCGTATCTGCGGTTGGAACGGGGTTTGTGAACCGGCCTGAAATTGCTTTGCCGGAAAATCCGGTATCAAATGGAAGCACCGGTTCAAACGGAACATCGGGTTCAACAGGCTCAACCGGAACAAACAAGAACGATGTTACTAGATATTCATATGAAATCGTTCCTCTGCTGGAGCCTTTCAATGAGTATTTCTATGTGAAGACGGATAATCCGGATGTTTCCTATGTTCGGTTTGAGGATAAAAACAGTAAGTATAAAGCCGGAGAAGGAGCTTATCTTATCCCGACGACCCGGAGATTTTTCGATGTCAAATACGAGAATAAAGAAACCGGACGTGTGAAGGGCGGATATATATTCGAGATGTCTGAATCGGGTTCCGATGGCGGAGCTTATACATTGCAGCAGGCTGATCGTGCCTATAAAGTCACTTATTCGGGAAATGTGTCGTATTCAACAATACCGGTTTATACGGATACACCGGTTCAGGTTTCCTGCAAATCGGTGGAGAGTCTGACTGATTATCTGATTAACAATTACACGGATAAATCAAAAGGTTTGTTCGACAATCTGCAAAGTGTGAACTCAGCGTTGGGGCGGCTTTCTGTCTATCCGAAAAACATCGTTGACACATCGAAGCCGGATCCGAATCGCCCGTATCCGCTGCTGGCAACATCTCCATACCCGGAATTGTCTTTGAATGAACACTATTCGATGTGGCAGTCGGCGGATGAGATGATGTTCCTGGAATACCTTCATCCGATGGTGTTGTCATCCGTAGGAGTTCCGGGCGTTATGGCGAATGTAGCGAAAGCGTTGCAGCCGGATTGTACGGTTTCGTCAGGCTCGGCGCATTATCTGGTCGATGTAACATGGAACGGAACAACGAAATCATATGGTGGTGCCGGACGCGGAAACACGGACCCGGTTATGTCCAAATATATTGAAAGTTTATTTACCTTTGACGGTGGAGCGAATGATTACGCATTTTCTTCGTCCCTCGATAAACTGGAAAAGAAAATTCATCAATATGAGAAACAATCGACCGATGAGTTACAGACATACCGGAATCAGTTGTCCGGAGATGAATTTGAGAAAAAGATTGGCGCAGGCAATTGGCTGAAGGTTGCTGCTGAGGGCTGGGGATATGGAACGGCATATACGTATGTGAGTGCATATACAGGTGTTGGAAAACATGTCTACCATATGGAGGATGTATGGGTGGACGGAAGATATGTCAATAAGAATAACTGTATTGACCTGAAGGCAACTTATGCACAGCATCCGACTTCGGATATTCTTGTCCGGAATAAAACATTTACAAATGCATCCGGCAAAACCGTCACACAGGATGTCCTGTATGAATATGATGCGCAACGAGGTGGCTGGTATGCAGTGCAGTCGTATTACGGAAGAAACTGGTGGCATTCAGATTCATATGATAAGCTTCCGGCTGATATGAAACTATCCAAAGAACAGGTCGCAAATATGCGGGTTGATAGCAACGCAGGGAAGCTGCCGGAAACCGGTCTGATCTATGATGGGACAGTAGCACCCGGGACACCATTTTTCAATTAAATGATGAAATATTATACATGTGCTTGTACCGGTAAGCAGTGACAGATGCGCATGAGATAGTAATGAAAAAGCATGGTTGGTTCATAATGAGCCGTCCATGCTTTTTGCATTTAATCTTCATGCAAACACCAAGCATTGCGTCTTGGACATTGCGTTTCAGACATTGCGTCTTGGACATTGTGCCTCAGGCACCATGTAGCTTCTTAATGATTGAGCGGACTGTGCCGATATAAAAGACAGAGAACCGGTTCGGGCAACCGGAACGCAAGATCGGAACAATGCAAGATAGAAATAATATTATACAAATTAATGATGCAAGGAGCATTTTATGCAGAATATCAATATCAAAAATTCACAGGATGCCATCAAAGCGTATAGTGACAGTGCAAATGCTTACAGTGGAACAAAGATGAAGACTGCTTCGGTCGATCAGCTCGATGCCTTCGAGAAGGTCGAGCAGGTGCAGTACGACAGGAATTCTTCGGTCGATACGAACGCGCAGACGGTCATGGATAATTTCAATGAGTACCGCAAGGACATGCAGGAGAAGGCGAAGCAGGAACAGCAGGAAGAGACAAGCGACGAAGAACAGGCGCGTGCAGATGCACGGGAGATTGCGCGTTCCCTTACTTCCGAGGAGATAAAGAAGCTTCGTATGATGGGCGTGGATGTCGCTTCGGCATCGCTTTCGGACATAGAAGGGCTGGTTACTTCCATGCGTGCAGATGCGCATAAGGACGCGCTTGCAAATGTGCTCGCACAGGCGCAGATCGAGGAGGGAGACGTCTCGAATCTGGTTTTTACGAGCAGCGGGGCGCAGATAGCCGGGACAGATGTGAAGCTGCAGGTGGGGAACAAGGACATTCTGTACCTGTTGAAGAATTGGCAGCCACTCACGCAGGAGACACTCTACAAGGCGCATTACAGTGGACAAAGAGCGATTGCCGCGGTGGATGAATTCGGAGGAGACACCGCATATGCGGCGAAACAGGCCGCACAACAGACAATATCCAGGCCGCAGCAGAGCGCTGGACAATCGGTGTATGCTTCGGGTGAAGATGGAAATGCAGATTCCGGCTTGCAGGCGCAGCTCGCACATGTGATCATGCAGGCTGGATTTGCCGTGGATGAAACAAGTATGGCCGGGGCAAATCTGCTTCTGGCAAATGATATTCCGGTCACGACGGATTCCGTGCGGGCTTATATGCAGATGCAGGCGCAGATCGGGAAGGATATCGGTGAACTGCCGACGTCACAGCAGGCAGAGAAGCGGCAGACACAGGAGCTTGAAACGAGAGCGGCAAAGCTCAGACAGGATGCAGCTTCGATTACCGCAGAGGATGTGACACAGGCAGTACGTACGGAGCGGCCGCTTACAATCGCTGCGCTGGTGGCGGCGCATTATGATGGGGTACGGGATGGACAGACCGGTGGACAGCCGGTGGGAGCATACGACGAAACCGCGGATAAGGGCACACAGTTACAGGATGGCCGGAGCGCAGGTTCCGACATACAGAATCAGACGCTGCGGGAGGTAACGGCACTGCGGCAGTTAGAAGAGATCCGGCTCTCCATGACACAGAGTGTTGCGGTACGGATGCTCTCCGTGGATATCAATATTGATACCCGTGAACTGGCGCAGGTGGTGGCGAAGCTGCGAAATGCAGAGGCACAGCTTACGCAGGAGATGTTTGCGAAGCAGGGTGTTGCGCCAACCGAAGAGAACAAGGCAATCTATCAGCAGATGCAGGCAGAGGTCAGTCAGATGACTGCTTCTTCTCAGCTGCCGGAAGCACAAGAGCAGGCGCTGGATGAATACCCTAT
>USFH01000082.1 GCA_900553925.1 uncultured Clostridium sp. | reverse complement strand
GGCGGCATGTGCGCTGATCGTCATGCGCAGAGGATTCCGGAGGTCGCCGGCGTTATCTGTATATCTGCCGGATATCCGCAAGATTTATAAGATGGGAATCCCGAATATCCTGATGCAGTCTGCGTACACGTTCTATATATTCGGACTTAATATGGTACTTGCAACCTTCTCTGATCAGGCGGTGACGGTACTCGGACTTTATTACAAATGGCAGGCGTTTTTCTTCATCCCGCTTGGTGCGATGCAGACCTGTATCGTACCGATCTTAAGCTATAATTATGCAACGATGAAGATTGACCGCTGCAAGAAGATGTTGTCATTGGCACTTATATATGGAGTATCCCTGATGATGATAGGTGTGCTTTGTTTTGAACTGATACCGGGGCAGATGCTGCATGTATTCTCGCATGACGCGGAAGTGATCCGTATCGGCAAGGTGGCATTCCGTATCATTGCAGCGAGCTTTATTCCGCTTGTGACATCATTGACATTTCCGGTGTTCTTTCAGGCAGTTGGAAAAGCGTTTACAAGCAGTTTGCTTACAGTGGTAAGAACGGTATTTTTATTTGTGCCGCTCGGGTATGCATTCTCAAGAATCGGGCTAAACTTCTTCTGGCTGACATTTCCGGTTACGGATATTATTACATCGATTGCCGGATTTTTGCTGTACCGCCGATTCCTAAGATTCACCAAAAGTTCATAGAATTTGCGTTGTTTCAGCAAATCTCCTGTGCTATCATATGTAATAATTTGGAAGATATAGAATTAAGGCATAAGAAGAGTTGAAAATACGAAAAAGTATATTGTAATCTGGTTCTGTATGTGTAATTCCTGCAACTATGTTTGGGATATGCATATGTTTGAGGCTTAGAAGTTCTTAATGTTCTGGATAATAACAGCAATGTTTGAACACGATGTTCAAACAAGCCGCCACTGAGCCATGGATGGCAAGCGGAGGGCGCATATGAATCGTAGATTCATATTTAGGATGCGCCCGACAATCTGCCGACGAGCGAAGCGAGGGGGCAATACCCGGGCGGCGGTTGCGTACGATGATAATATTGTATAACAGAACATTTAGAACTTCTTTGGCTCAATACATCGCATATGCAAACATAGTTGCAGGAATATACTATACAGAATCAGATTGCAGGATGCAGCAAGGGTATTTTCAAAAAGGAGAAAACTATGGGACTTACGCAGCAACAAGTACAGGAGCGGATCGATCAGGGCCTGACGAACGAGACCGACCTGTCTACCGATAAAACAACGAAGGAGATTATTATCTCCAACACATTCACATATTTTAACCTGATCTTTTTGATCATTACGGTCTTACTCTGTCTGGTCGGTTCTTTTCGGAACCTGACTTTCCTGCCGATCGTCATCGGCAATACATTGATTGGAATTATACAGGAGATCCGCGCGAAGCGGACACTGGACAAGATGAATCTGCTGAATGCACCGCATGCCATTGTCGTGCGGGACGGCGTGAAGCAGAAGATTGAAACCGAACAGCTTGTACAGGATGATGAGATCATCTTGGAGGCGGGCAACCAGATCTGCGCAGATGCAGTCGTTGTGGAAGGCAGCGTGCAGGTCAATGAATCGCTGCTTACCGGAGAAGCGGACGAGGTAGAGAAAAATCCCGGCGACGAACTCTTCTCCGGAAGCTTTGTCGTATCGGGACAATGCCATGCCGAACTCACACACGTTGGAAATGAATCCTACATCGCGAAGCTCTCACAGGAAGCAAAGACGATGGGAAGCGGCGAGCAGTCTGAGATGATCCGCTCGATCAACCAGATCGTCAAATGGGTCGGTATCGTGATTATCCCAATCGGACTTCTGCTGTTTTATCAGAGCCATTTTATCAACCACGAGACGATCCGGCGGAGTGTGACAGCGACGGTTGCGGCGATCATCGGTATGATTCCGGAGGGATTATATTTACTTACGACAATCGCACTGGCTCTCAGCACCATGAAGCTTGCCAGCCGGAAGGTGCTGCTGCATGATATGAAGAGTATCGAAGCACTTGCACGTGTCGATGTGCTGTGTGTGGACAAGACCGGAACAATCACCGAGCCGACGATGAATGTCAAGCAGATCATATGCAGTAAGAATGGGAAGAATCTGCTGCACACGCCGGAGGAATTACAGGAATTACTTGTGGATTATACTCTTGCATCGAACGACAACAATGCGACGATGCAGGCGCTCCGGACATTTGCCGGAAATGAGAGTGTGGCACCAAGCCGGACCGTTGTGGAACGGTATCCTTTTTCTTCGACGACGAAATACGGTGCAATCGTATTTACCGAGGGAACGTATATATTAGGGGCGCCGGAATTTGTCATGGGTGATGCGTATGCAACCGTGGAAAAAGAAATTTCAACCTTCACAAAAACCGGTGACCGTGTCCTGATTTTTGCGAAATATGCAGGAACCGACTTAAAGCATGGACTTACCGAAGAAGTGATTCCACTTGGATTTATCGTGCTTGCGAACCCGATCCGGGCAAATGCGAAGCAGACCTTCGAATATTTTAACGATCAGGGCGTGGCAATCAAGGTCATCTCCGGAGATAATCCGGGAACAGTTTCCGAGGTTGCGCTGCAGGCGGGAATTCTGGGCGCAGAGAATTACGTGGATGCGACCACACTTGATACAGCGGCGAAGCTTAGGGATGCGGTCGAGCAGTACACGGTCTTTGGACGTGTGACACCGAAGCAGAAACAGAAGCTTGTGAAGGCATTGCAGATCAAAGGACATACAGTTGCGATGACCGGCGATGGTGTCAATGATATCTTAGCGATGAAGGATGCAGACTGTAGCGTGGCGATGGCATCGGGAAGTGAGGCAGCAGCGCAGGCAGCACAGGTTGTATTGCTGGATTCGGATTTTGCACATATGCCGGATGTTGTGTATGAAGGAAGGCGTGTCGTTAACAACGTACAGCGGTCAGCGAGTTTGTTCCTTGTAAAGAATATATTTTCTCTGTTGATGGCAGTATTCTCGATGGTTTTGATGATCACATATCCGCTTGAACCGGCGCAGGTATCCTTGATCAGTATGTTCACAATCGGCGCACCGGGATTCCTGCTTGCATTAGAGCCGAACAAGAACCGGATCGAAGGCAGGTTTATCACGAATGTGCTGCTTAAGGCACTGCCGGGCGGTCTGACCGATGTGATTGCAGTCGGAGCCCTTGTCATGCTTGGATCGGTATTCGGACTTCCGGATGCGAGTGTGGCGACAGCTGCAACACTGGTTTTGTCGGTTGTTGGATTTATGATCTTATTTAAGATCAGCGAACCGCTCAATAAGATGAAGTACGGCGTGATCTTCCTGAATATATTCGGACTTGTATTCTCCGGAATCTTCCTGAAGAAGCTGTTCGCATTAAGTGATATGTCAAACCGGTGTATATTGTTGATGGTTGTGTTCGGATTCGCAGCGGAATCCTTATTCCGGTATCTGACCCTGATCGCTGAGAAGCTGCAGGTACGGTATGAGGAAAAAAGAAAATACACAAGATATAAACGCCGTTCACGGAAATTTCGCAGATAAAACCTATATATTGTAGAAAAAATGAAAAAACTTCATGGAAATAATTGTCATCCTCTATAAAAGGTGTTATTCTAAAAAATGATGTCTAAAAATCTAGAAAAAGAATGAGGAGCGACGTACATGAAGAAGTTGAAATGGGGTAAGAAACTACTTGCCGCAGTAATGAGTGTCTGCATGCTCATGCCGGGGACACAGATTCCGGTCTTGGCGGCAGATGTGTCAGAGAGCACGGAGGTTGTTTCCGAAGATGCAACACTGACAGATGCAGATTCGCAGTCATTGGCAGAAGAACAGGCGGTTGTGGCTGAGACAAATGACCGGTTCCATCTGAATTATCTGGTTGTCGGGAACAAGGTCGTCTGTACACCTGGCGAACAGTATTTCCTGGCAGATGTCGGGGATGGTACAGAGGCGATCGAGAGTGCAACCCTTACCTATAAGAACGCAACAACAGAGGTAGAAACGGAAATTCCTGCGGATACGATTGAGGCAGGAACACTGTTGTTCGAGATGAATATGGACGAGTCACAGCCGGACGGAGAATATGAGGTCACGAAAATCGCAGTTGTCTCCGGCGGACAGACGTACCTGATTGATATGGCGGAGACCGGAATCGAAGCCAGATTCGGTGTGAATGCGGAAGTAGATACGAATGCGGATGCGTATGTGGAAGAGGAAGAGACCGCGGATGCACAGACGGATTCGGAACTTCAGGAAGCCGGAATTACAGTGATGGATGCGCAGGGACAGGAGATCACCTATGATAATCTGTCAGAAGCGCTGCAGGAAGCGAATGAAGATGTGGCAGATAACGGAATTGCTGCGCAGTCGGAAATCAATCCGAATCTTGTCGTTGTTCTTGATCCCGGACATGGCGGCTCTGATAGTGGAGCGTGTGGCTATGGACTCCGTGAGAAAGATCTGACACTGAAGATCGCCAATTATTGTAAGGCGAAGCTGCAGGAATACAGCCATGTTGAGGTCTATATGACACGAACCGGTGATACAAACAACAATCTGGCAAACCGTGTGAACTTTGCAAATCAATATAATCCGGATATCTTTGTGAGTATCCATATCAATGCAGTAGGCGGCCGCGGTGCCGAGGTTTACTATCCGAATGGAAACTACGTACCGGCAATCGGAACGGAAGGAAGAGAGCTTGCAAGCATCATTCAGCAGAAGCTTGTTGCACTTGGACTTGCGAATCGTGGAATCAAGATCCGGAATACCGAGGATGGAAGCCAGTATCCGGATGGATCTCCTTCCGATTATCTGGGTGTCATCAAGCGTTCAAAGGAATACGGATTCCCGGCAGTGCTCGTCGAGCATGCATTTATTGACAATTCAGGAGATGCTTATGAGTTCCTGGCGCGTGAGGACAAGGTGCGTGACATGGGATATGCAGATGCTGAGGCGATTGCACAGTATTATGGACTGTCGAAGAATGGTGCCTACGGTTCCAAGAATACGATAGCGGACACGATTCGCAGCGCATATACGAATACAGATGCACATACACTGATTATGGCGAGCCCGTCTGCAAGCGTAGACAGCATGGTTCAGTACTATATGGCAAATGCAGCCTTCCCGGCGTACTATGCGACCGTGGATGGAGAATTTGCTGCTTCCGGAGATCAGCTCCGTACCTTCTGTCAGATGTATTATGACGAGGCGGTTATGGAAGGCGTAGATCCGGCAGTTGCATTTGCGCAGGCAATGAAAGAGACAAACTTCCTCCGCTTTGGCGGCGATGTGAAGATCGAACAGTTTAATTTCGCAGGAATTGGTGCAACCGGCGGCGGTGCGGCAGGAGAATCCTATGCGAACGTTCGTACCGGTATCCGGGCGCAGATCCAGCATTTGAAAGCATATGCATCCAATGAAGATTTGAAGAACCAATGTGTAGATACACGGTTTGCATTTGTGAAGGCACGTGGCTGCGCACAGTATGTAGAATATCTCGGGATTCAGGAGAATCCATTTGGCGTCGGCTGGGCGACAGCGAAGGAATATGGCTACAGCATCGTGAATGACTATATGATCAAGTTCGCAAATGTGCAGAAGACAACGAACAATACGAACTCCTTCCTGAACGTAGCATATGCAACCCATGTGCAGAGCTACGGATGGCAGGCAGAGAAAACAAATGGTTCCACAAGTGGTACAACAGGTCGCGGAAAGAGACTGGAAGCAATCACAATCCGTATGAATACTGCATACGATCTTGGAATCACCTATCAGACACATGTACAGTCGTATGGCTGGATGAACTGGGCAAGCGATGGTGCGCAGAGCGGAACAACAGGACAGGCGAAACGGTTAGAGGCGATCCGGATTAAACTGACTGGCTCCGATGCAGATAAATTCGATGTATATTATCGTGTGCATGCGCAGACGTTTGGATGGCTCGGTTGGGCAAAGAACGGAGAATCCGCAGGAACGGCAGGATTCGCGAAGCGTCTTGAGGCAATTCAGATCTATGTTGTTCCGAAGGGGCTGACACCGACGACCGGTTCGAAGACGGTTCCGTTTATTCAGTATGGTAAGGCCTCTGCGAATGGTGACAGCACAGGAAAGATCAACTACGCAACACACGTGCAGTCATATGGAAATCAGGGATATGTTGCAGATGGTTCTTTCTCAGGAACCTTTGGAGAAGCGAAGCGTCTCGAAGCAATCTGGATCCATGTGAACAATGCCGCGCTTGATAATGTGTCAGGCGGTGTTACATATCGTACACATGTGCAGACCTTTGGCTGGCAGGACTGGGTCAGCGATGGACAAAAGAGTGGAACAAGCGGGCTTGCAAAGCGTCTTGAGGCAATCGAGATTAAGCTGACCGGCGACCTTGAGACAAAATATGATGTATATTACCGGGTTCACGCACAGACCTATGGTTGGATGAACTGGGCAAAGAACGGAGAACCGGCAGGTACACAAGGTCTTGCAAAACGTCTCGAAGCAATTCAGATTGTTCTCGTTCCGAAGGGAGAGAATCCGCCAAGTGCACTTCCGATTAATGATAACCGGGCGTTCATCATGCGATAAAATGGCTCAGGCGATAGACATGATGCATTGAAAACAGAATAAATAAAAGAGATACAATAAAAAGTTACAATAAAAGAAGCTCCGGTTATGTAAGCGAATAACCGAAGCTTCTTTTTGATTATGCTTATTTCCTGCGATTATCTACATCGCTGCAATTCTGGCATCGATATAACGGATCAGTTCTTCCGCGGATGCGTCCAGTCCGAGGCGGCTTGTGTTAATACACAGGTCGTAGAAACGGGAGTCTCCCCATTTTCCACTGGAGAAGGAGTTATGGTACTGCTTCCGGTTCTTATCATGACGCTTCATCTTCGCGAGAGCTTCCGTCTCTGATACATTCTTTACAGTCATGATCCGCTGCTTCTTCACATCTGTGTCACCTACCAGAAAAATCGATATAAGTCCCCTGTTGTCCTGCAGGATGTCTTCCGCACAGCGACCAAGTACTACATAGGATTCGCCTTTGACAGCTTTCTCCTTCAGAAAGTCGAACTGCATCTGGGCGACGATCTTCTCTACGGAATTGGACTGGCCGAGCACCGTTCTGGTTGTAAACGGGTTCGCTGGCTTTTCGTCATATTTTTTATAAACGTCGTAGGAATTGCCGGTTTCTTTGGAAAGCTCATCTAAAATATTTCTATCATAGAGAGGAAGATTATAATGCTTCGCCAATGCGTCGGCGATTACATGTCCGCCGCTTCCATACTCACGTCCGATTGAAATTATTACCTGTTTGTCCATAAATATACGCTCCCTTCTGTCGTGAAATGTGTCTGCCTTTCGCGCTTGTCTGCGTATAATTATACATAAGGTGGACTGGAAAAGTCAATGTATGTATGCAGGAAAAATTGGGAAAATGCTATCGCCCGGGAAGTATAAAACCTGGATGAAGCATACAATAAATAAACCGGGGAAAATATAAATTGCCGGTTGACATTTGCGGTTGAAATGTTATAATGAACACAACATATGAATAAATGTTCATATGAAATGACGAATGTCGATATAACGCCACGAATGTGCCCACACATGTAAGTATAATATAAGTGGTGAGGCGCAGCCGGTGCATGACGTGAAAGAATGTATAAAAAGGAGATGCGAAGATGAAGAAGACGTATAAGATTGATGTTGATTGTGCAAACTGTGCAAATAAGATGGAGGACGCTGCGAAGAATACCGCCGGTGTCAAAGACGCAACTGTAAACTTTATGGCACTCAAGATGATTGTAGAGTTTGAAGAAGGTGCAGACGCAAAGGCAGTTATGAAGGACGTTCTGAAGAACTGCAAGAAGGTGGAGGATGACTGCGAGATTTTCCTGTAAAGTTAAGATGTAGAGTAGATAGGAAGTGACAGCTATGACGAAGAAACAGAAGAAAGTGTTGATCCGCATTATCATTGCAGCGGTATTGGTGATCGTACTGCAGTTTGTTCCGGTAGAAGGATACGTACGGTTCGGACTATATATGATTCCGTATCTTGTCATCGGATATGATATCCTGAAGAAGGCGGGGAAGGGAATCTTAAACCGGCAGATCTTTGATGAGAATTTCCTGATGGCAGTTGCCACCATCGGTGCGATCGCACTCGGGGATTACAAGGAGGGCACTGCGGTTATGCTCTTCTATCAGATCGGAGAGCTGTTTCAGAGCTACGCCGTTGGCAAGAGCCGCCGGAATATCAGTGAACTGATGGATATCCGCCCGGATTATGCGAATGTAGAGAAGGACGGAGAACTCGAGCAGGTCGATCCGGATGAGATCGAGATCGGTACGGTTATCGTCGTACAGCCGGGTGAGAAGGTGCCAATCGATGGTGTCGTTGTCGAAGGAACTTCCTCCTTGAATACAAGTGCACTGACCGGTGAGAGTGTACCGCGCGAAGTCAGCGTGGATGATGAGATCATCAGTGGATGCATCAATATGACCGGACTTTTGAAGATCCGTACGACGAAAGAATTCGGCGAGTCGACAGTATCGAAGATTTTGGAACTGGTGGAGAATGCGAGCTCGAGAAAATCCCGTTCCGAGAACTTTATCTCGAAATTTGCGAAGGTTTATACACCTGCAGTCTGCTATGGTGCTTTGGCACTTGCTATTTTACCGCCGATCGTGCGGATGGCATTTATGGGGCTGGCACCGGAATGGGGCGACTGGGTATACCGTGCCCTGACATTCCTTGTAATCAGCTGTCCGTGTGCGCTGGTAATCAGTATCCCGCTCAGCTTCTTTGCAGGTATCGGCGGCGCGAGCCGGGAAGGTGTCCTTGTCAAAGGCTCAAGCTTCTTAGAGACATTGTCGCAGACGAAGATCGTCGTATTCGATAAGACCGGTACGATGACGAAGGGCGTATTTGAAGTAAATGGTATCCACCACAGTCCATATAAGGATGAGGAACTGCTTGAATATGCGGCCCTTGCAGAGAGTTATTCCACCCATCCGATCAGTAAGAGCTTACAGCGTGCGTATGGCAAGCCGATCGATAAGAACCGTGTCAGTGATGTGGAGGAAATCGGTGGTCATGGACTGACAGCAAAGGTGGACGGAAAGGTTGTTGCAGCCGGAAATGCAAAGCTCATGCAGAAGCTTGGTATCGAGTATCATGAGTGCAGCCATGTCGGAACAATCGTACATGTGGCGATTGATGGACAATACGCCGGACATATCCTGATCTCCGATGTCATTAAGGAGCATGCGGCAGAAGCGATTGTGGCACTGAAGAAGTCCGGTATAGAGAAAACCGTTATGCTGACCGGCGATGCGAAGAATGTGGCAGAGCATGTAGCCGCACAGCTAGGCATCGACGAAGTATGCAGTGAACTGCTTCCGGGCGATAAGGTGGAAAAGGTTGAAGAACTCTTGACGAAAAAGCCGGAAAAGGATAAACTTGCATTTGTGGGTGACGGCATCAACGATGCACCGGTTCTCTCGCGTGCCGATATCGGTATTGCGATGGGCGCGCTT
>USFH01000081.1 GCA_900553925.1 uncultured Clostridium sp. | reverse complement strand
ATAACCTGAGCAACGCAGAAATAGAAAAAGACAGCCATGCGTGGTTCTGCTCGCAGAAAACCACGCATGGCTGTCTTTTTCTGTTTCTATGGTGCGAAGCACCATAGTCGGCAAGCTACGGAGTAGCTTGCGACTGCGTGCTCAGGTTATTACAAGTAGCGTTGCTCAGCTTATTATTCTGTGCGCAGCACTACAGCCGGCAAGTCGCGAAGCGACTTGTGGCTGCATGCTTGGGTTATCATATAAAAGTGCGAAGCACCATAGTCGGCAAGATGCGAAGCATCTTGCGACTGCGTGCTCAGGTTATTATATTTGCATCTTGCGGCTGATTGCTCAGGTAATTACAAGTAGCGCTGCTCAGTTCATCCCCACATCCCAAGAAATTTCCGTAATACTTCTGATTTCTCCCGGCTTTTCGGATATACGAACCCGACAGTGCGCTCTGCAACCGGATGGGAGAGTGGAAGTTCTAAAATCTGGCCGGCTGCCAGATAATCGGTTGCAAATTCCCGCACAACACTTGCAACCCCCATACCGATGGCGGCAAAGTCAATCAGCAGATCCATATTATTCACTTCGAGGATCTGCTGAGGGTGAATGACCTCAGATTCCAGATAATCATCAATATGCGTTCGTGTGATATTATTCTTTTCCAGTAACATCAGATTTGATTTTTCCAAAATATCTTTCATGGCAAATCCGGCTTCATTTTCGGATTGTACAGACAATCTGCTATTCTTTCGGCTTTCGTCTGTACCAGCATCCTGTATATTCCCCATAATTCCAATCAGATTTCCGGCGAAAAGCCATGGGTTTACTTGCTCCGGCACTAGCTCCTCCTGTTCCCGCAGGTGCAGGTTGGAGAGGTAAGTTTCATTTACGACGAAGATGTCGTGAATCGTGCTGACATCCTGATATTCAAAGCCGGCAGGGATATCTGTCTTGCAGATCAGTCCGATGTCGATGCGCCCGTCATTCAGAAGCTTCAGTGTGTTGACCGTGGAATGACAGTCGATGATAATCTTGATATGCGGATTTTCTGAGATAAAGGTCTGCAGTTTGTCTAATAAAATATGTTTGCAAAGAGAGGTACTGACACCGATTCGTACCTGTCCGATGCCGAGCTCATGGATATGTCGGATCTCGTCCTCCCCCTGTGAGATATTCGAGAATGCTTTCTCGATATGGCTGTATAGCACCTGCCCCTCGTCCGTCATAGTCACGCCCTTGGAAGAACGCAGAAAGAGCTTCACATGCAGTCCGTCCTCAAGCTTGGAGATTGCTTTCGAGATCGCAGGCTGACTGATGAAAAGCATATCGGCAGCCTTGCTGATATTTCCGGTATTTGCAACGGTATAAAATACTCTGTAATAATTCAGATTATCAAACATAACATCCTCTCATTTCTTTCCGTATAAACGAATCTTTCCTATAACATTGGAATATTCTATATAGATAATATTCCATTTTCATATTATAAATAATTTCAGCTGGATTTAATATAGCATATCTAAACCATAACCACAAGTTATAAACGGTATTCATATTATATATTGTAATTATAGAAAGAAATATGGTATGATTTTAGCATTATTAGTAGAACTAGGAGGAAATGATTATGGGAATGACCATGACGCAGAAAATACTTGCGAAACATGCAGGTCTTGCAAGTGTGGAAGCAGGACAGTTGATTGAGGCAGATTTGGACTTAGTGCTTGGTAACGATGTCACAACACCGGTTGCCATTCATGAGATGGAAAAGTTTAATAAGAAGGAAGTGTTTGATAAGAGCAAGATTGCACTTGTTATGGATCACTTCACACCGAATAAAGATATTAAGAGTGCAGAGCATTGTAAATGCGTACGTGAGTTCTCCGGAGAAAATGAGATCGTGAATTTCTTCGATGTCGGAGAGATGGGAATCGAGCACGCATTGCTTCCGGAAAAAGGATTGATCGTTGCAGGCGAGACATGCATCGGAGCCGATTCACATACATGTACCTATGGTGCCCTTGGCGCGTTCTCCACAGGTGTCGGCAGTACGGATATGGCAGCCGGTATGGTGACGGGCAAGGCATGGTTCAAGGTGCCATCTGCAATCAAGTTTAATATCGTAGGAGAGAAAGCACCATATATCAGCGGAAAAGATGTGATCCTTCATATCATTGGTATGATCGGTGTGGACGGCGCACTCTATAAGTCTATGGAATTTGTAGGTGAGGGTATCAAGAACCTTACCATGGACGATCGCTTCACAATTGCGAACATGGCAATCGAGGCAGGTGCGAAGAACGGTATCTTCCCAGTCGATGAGCAGACAGAAGCATATATGAAGGAACATTCTACAAAGACATATACAAAGTATGAGGCAGATGCCGATGCAGTATACGATGAGGAATATACGATTGACCTTTCAACCTTAAAGCCAACCGTTGCATTCCCGCATCTTCCGGAGAATACAAAGACAATCGATGAAGTCGGTGATATCAAGATTGATCAGGTAGTCATCGGTTCCTGTACAAACGGAAGAATCTCTGATATGCGTATCGCTGCGGATATCATCAAGGGCAGACATGTGGCAAAGGGGGTACGTGTGATCGTTATCCCGGGCACACAGGAGGTTTATCTGCAGATGCTCGAAGAAGGTCTGACAAAGGCATTTATTGAGGCAGGTGCAATCGTGTCAACTCCAACCTGTGGACCATGCTTAGGTGGACATATGGGTGTTATGGCAGCCGGTGAAAAGTGTGTTTCTACAACCAACCGTAATTTCGTCGGACGTATGGGACATGTAGATTCCGAGGTATATCTGGCAAGCCCGGCGGTTGCAGCAGCGTCTGCGATTACAGGTAAAATCAGCTGCCCATGTGAATTGAACTAGATGGAGGGAGAAACTATGAAAGCATACGGAACAGTACATAAATATGGCGACAATGTAGATACAGACGTAATCATTCCGGCAAGATATCTGAACTCTTCAGATCCTGCGGAGCTTGCGAAAAACTGTATGGAGGATATCGATAAGGACTTCGTAAAGCGTGTGAAGCCGGGCGATATCATGGTAGCAAACAAGAACTTTGGATGCGGCTCATCCAGAGAGCATGCACCGATTGCAATCAAGGCATCCGGTATCAGCTGCGTAATCGCTGAGACATTTGCCAGAATCTTCTATCGTAATGCAATCAACATCGGACTTCCAATCATTGAGTGTCCGGAGGCAGCTAAGGGGATTGAGGCAGGCGATATGGTAGAGGTTGATTTTGACAGTGGTATGATCTATAACAAGACAAAGGGAACCGAGTTCCAGGGACAGGCATTCCCACCGTTCATGCAGAAGATCATCAAAGAGGGCGGTCTGATCAACTACATCAATGCAAAAGAAAATTAAATTGATTTTGGGAGGAACAAATCTATGGCAGTTTGTGGTAATTGCGGAAATCAGGTGCAGGACGGACAGTTGACCTGCCCATTCTGCGGTGCCTATATCGGTGCCGGTGCACAGGTAAATCAGCAGCAGAACATGTACAACCAGCAGAGTATGTACAATCAGGCACCACAGCAGAACATGTACGGTCAGCAGGGAACGTACAATCAGGCACCGCAACAGAATCTGTATAACCAGCAGGGAACGTACAATCAGGCGCCACAGCAGGGCGTGCAGCAGTATGCAGCGCAGCCGGAGCTTGGCATGAAGTGGTTCAAATTTGTGATTTATTTTCAGTTGTTTGTGGCTGCAATATCCGGGTTCTGGAACGGCTGGCGGTTGCTGAGTGGCAGTATCTACGGACTGGATGCAGATGATCTGACATACGTTTACAATTACTTCTCCGGGTTGAAGGGTGTGGATACGATCATTGGAATCTGTTTTATAGTACTTGGTATATTTGCGCTGGTAACACGATTCATACTGGCAGATTTCAAGAAAGCGGGACCGGCAATGTATATTGGGATGCTGGCAGCAAATATTGTCCTTTCGATTGCATATTACGCATCTGTGAGCGGCATTGTGGGCGGAGAAGTTGACATGGATTATACATCGACATATAGTTCTATTGTGGCATCGGTCGTGTTGTTGATCTGCAATATTGTATATTTCAAGAAGCGAAAGCATTTGTTTAATCGTTAGTGGCAGAGTAAAAGATAGTAGTTTGGAGGATGAATCATGAATTGTAATATAGCAGTTATAAAGGGTGACGGTATCGGACCTGAGGTTGTCACACAGGCAATGAAGGTGTTAGACGCAGTCGGAGAAAAGTTTGGACATACATTTAATTATGAGCAGCTTCTGATGGGCGGATGTTCGATTGATGCACATGGTGTTCCGCTGACAGACGAAGCGGTCGCAAGAGCGAAGGCAAGTGATGCAGTATTGCTTGGTTCTATCGGTGGCAATACAAGCACATCGCCTTGGTATAAGCTCCCGCCGGAGAAGAGACCGGAAGCCGGACTTCTGAAGATCCGTAAGGAGTTAGGACTCTTCGCAAACTTAAGACCAGCCAATCTTTATGAACAGTTAAAGGGTGCATGCCCTTTGAAGGAGGAAATCGCAGACCGCGGTTTCGATATGATGATCATGCGTGAGCTGACCGGTGGTCTTTACTTCGGAGCAAGAGAGACAAAGGAAGTAGACGGTGTGATGACAGCCGTAGATACACTGACTTATAACGAAAATGAGATCCGTCGTATCGCAATCAAGGGCTTTGATATCGCGATGAAGCGCCGCAAGAAGGTAACAAGTGTTGATAAGGCAAACGTGCTTGATTCCTCAAGACTCTGGAGAAAGATCGTGGAAGAGGTTGCCAAGGATTATCCGGAAGTAACATACGAGCATATGCTTGTCGATAACTGTGCAATGCAGCTCGTCAAAGATCCGGCACAGTTCGATGTTGTATTAACAGAGAATATGTTTGGTGACATCTTATCCGATGAGGCATCTATGATAACAGGTTCCATCGGTATGCTGGCATCCGCATCCTTAAACGAAACAAAATTCGGTATGTACGAGCCAAGCGGTGGTTCAGCACCGGATATTGCCGGACAGGACAAGGCAAATCCAATCGCAACAATTCTTTCCGCAGCGATGATGCTCCGCTACACATTCGATCTCGACAAAGAGGCAGATGCCATCGAGAACGCAGTCAAGCAGGTACTTATAGACGGCTTCCGTACATGCGATATCGTGTCAGAAGGCACAACTCTTGTCGGCTGTAACGAGATGGGCGACAAGATCGTAGAGCGGATTTAGGGTAGTAAGGTAAAATAAATATATCTTTCGGATTATGAAATATATGCATAACGATGATATATGAATATTTAATCAATAAGTGTAGGAGAGATAGGCGAACTATCAATTCCTAAGCAGACCATTGAAACACGCCGGCACTTAATGAACTGTGCCAACGTAGTTGGTGCAGTGAATTTAGTGCTGCTGCGTGTATTCACTGAGCGAGAGCGGGTCTGCGGGGAATTGGATAGTTCACCTATCTCGGCTAGCAGTATGTGAAGAGAAAGGAAGAAAAAAGATGAAGAGTGATAACGTAAAAGTCGGCATGCAGCAGGCACCACACAGAAGCTTGTTCAATGCCCTTGGAATGACAGAAGAAGAAATGAAGAAACCATTGGTCGGCATCGTATGTTCTTACAACGAGATCGTACCAGGACATATGAACTTGGATAAGATTGCACAGGCAGTTAAGCTTGGTGTGGCAGAAGCAGGCGGAACACCTGTGATGTTCCCGGCAATCGCTGTCTGCGACGGTATCGCGATGGGACATATCGGAATGAAGTATTCCCTTGTAACAAGAGACCTGATCGCAGATTCAACCGAGTGTATGGCAGTCGCACATCAGTTTGATGCACTTGTCATGATCCCGAACTGCGATAAGAATGTACCGGGACTTCTGATGGCAGCAGCCAGAGTCAACGTACCGACCGTATTCGTATCCGGTGGTCCGATGCTTGCCGGTCATGTGAAGGGACATAAGACAAGCCTTTCTTCAATGTTTGAGGCAGTTGGTTCCTATGCGGCTGGCAAGATGAGCGAAGAGGATGTCAATGACTTCGAGTGCCATGCATGTCCGACCTGCGGTTCATGTTCCGGTATGTACACCGCAAACTCTATGAACTGTCTGACAGAGGCACTTGGTATGGGACTCCCTGGAAACGGAACAATCCCGGCAGTATATTCCGAGAGACTGAAGCTTGCAAAGCGTGCCGGTTATGCCGTTATGGATATGTACAAGAAGAATATCTGTCCGAGAGATATTATTACGAAGGATGCTATCATGAACGCATTGACAGTGGATATGGCACTTGGATGCTCTACTAACTCCATGCTTCATATCCCGGCAATCGCACATGAGATCGGATTTGACTTTGATATTTCCATGGCAAATGAAATCAGTGCGAAGACACCGAATCTCTGCCACTTAGCACCGGCAGGTCCGACATATATGGAGGACTTGAACGAGGCCGGCGGCGTGTATGCGGTTATCAACCAGCTCTGTGAGGCAGGATTGATCAATGAAGATTGTATGACAGTAACCGGAAAGACAATCGGAGAGGCGGTAAAGGGACATGAGAACCTGAATCCGGAAGTTATCCGTCCGATGGCAAATCCATACAGCTCAACCGGCGGACTTGCCGTATTGAAGGGAAATATCGCACCGGATGGCTCTGTAGTCAAGCGGTCTGCGGTTGTTCCGGAGATGCTGCAGCATGAAGGTCCGGCACGTGTGTTTGAATGTGAAGAAGATGCAATTGCAGCTATTAAGGGTGGCAAAATTGTGGAAGGTGATGTTGTTGTTATCCGTTACGAAGGACCAAAGGGTGGTCCTGGTATGCGAGAGATGTTGAATCCGACATCTGCGATTGCAGGTATGGGACTTGGATCTTCGGTAGCGCTGATCACAGATGGCCGTTTCTCAGGTGCAAGCCGTGGTGCTTCTATCGGACATATCTCACCGGAGGCAGCGGTTGGAGGCCCGATCGCTTTGATCGAGGAGGGTGATATCATCAGTATTGATATCGATGCATGTACGATCAATGTGAAGGTTTCCGATGAGGAACTTGCAAAACGGAAAGAGGCATGGACACCAAGAGAACCAAAGGTAACAACCGGATATCTGGCAAGATATGCAAAGATGGTAACATCCGGTAACCGCGGTGCAGTTTTGGAGTTGAAGTAAAATATATTGAATAATTCAAAACAATGTGCTATCCTATCAGATATTGGTTATCTGACAGGAAGAAAAAGGATAAATCAAGTTGTATGTAGATAAGGAGAAGTTTATGAAACAATTAACTGGATCAGAAATAGTGATTGAATGTCTGAAAGAACAGGGCGTTGACACAGTATTTGGATATCCGGGAGGAACGATCCTGAATGTCTATGATGCATTGTATAAGCATCAGGATGAGATTCACCATGTCCTGACATCCCATGAGCAGGGCGCAAGCCATGCAGCAGATGGATATGCAAGAGCGACTGGTAAGGTTGGCGTATGTATGGCAACTTCCGGTCCGGGTGCAACAAATCTTGTAACCGGTATTGCAACCGCATATATGGATTCGATTCCGCTTGTTGCAATCACTGCAAACGTAGGTGTTTCTCTTCTTGGAAAGGACAGCTTTCAGGAGATTGATATTGCAGGTGTAGTTATGCCGATCACGAAGCATAGCTTTATTGTAAAGAATGTACATGAACTGGCAGATACAATCCGCCGTGCATTCAAGATCGCGCAGTCAGGCAGACCGGGCCCGGTTCTTGTCGATATTACAAAGGATGTTACTGCAAATGTTGCAGACTATGAGCCGAAGGCACCGGAGCCAATCGAGCGCGTGACCAAGACAATCCGTGCAGAGGATATCGACACAGCGATTAAGATGATCGAGAACTCGAAGAAGCCGATGATTCTTGTCGGTGGTGGTGTTGTTGCGGCAGATGCGTCCAAGGAACTGAAAAAATTTGCAGAGAAAATTGATGCAGTTGTCTGTGATACATTGATGGGTAAGGGTGCATTTCCGGGAACGGATGACCGTTACACAGGAATGATCGGTATGCATGGAACCAAGGTTTCAAACTTTGGTATCAATCAGGCAGACCTTGTGATTGTCATTGGTGCGAGATTCTCAGACCGTGTAACAGGTAATGCAAATAAGTTTGCAAATCAGGCAAAGATTTTACATATTGATATTGATGCTGCAGAGATCAATAAGAATGTGGAAGTTGATGCAAGTGTTGTCGGTGATGCCAAAGAAATACTGAAGATGATCTCTACCAGAATCAAGGCGTCTAAGAAACCGGAGTGGAGAGCACAGATTGATGCACTCAAAGAACAGTATCCGGATCATGCAGATATGAATGAATTCTCGGGACCGGCGATCATCAACAAGATCTATGAGCTGACAGAGGGCAATGCAACAATCACAACGGATGTAGGACAGCATCAGATGTGGGCAGCTCAGTATTATAAATTCAAAGAGCCAAGACAGCTTCTGACATCCGGCGGACTCGGAACAATGGGCTACGGCGTTGGTGCCTGTATCGGTGCCAAGTACGGACGTCCGGACCGTGTGGCAATCAACATTGCGGGAGACGGATGTTTCCGTATGAATATGAACGAGATCGCTACGGCAAGCCGTTACAATGTGCCGATCATCCAGGTTGTAATCAACAACCATGTGCTTGGTATGGTAAGACAATGGCAGACACTGTTCTATGAAAAGAGATATTCACAGACGGTTCTGGATGACGGCGTGGATTTCTGTATGGTTGCAAAGGGGCTTGGCTGCGAAGCCTTCCGTGTGACCACGAAGGAGGAATTTGATGAGGCGATCAGAAAGGCTATTGAGCTGAAAAAGCCGGTAGTGCTTGACTGCATGATCGGGGAGGATGACAAGGTATTCCCGATGGTTCCGGCAGGGGCACCTATCAGCGAAGCCTTTGACGCTTCTGATATGGAAGAATAATGAAAAATTCTGCATTAGTAAAAGGCTGCGTGATCGGATTTTCCATTGTGGCAGCGTCAGTGATTGGGTTTTATCTCTGGCTGTCTCATTATTATAAAGACGGCTTCAGTTATGGAACGTGGATTAACGGTGTTTACTGCACCGGCAAGAGCATTAATGAAATCAATGAGGAACTGCTTTCCGGCAGAGAATATGGAGGGCTTACTGTTCTGAAAAAGGATGGGGAGTCCTTCAGGATAAAGGCACAGGATATTTCGCTTACAGTTTCCTATACAGAGCCTCTCAGACTGTATCTGGACAGACAAAGCCCCTATCTCTGGATCGACAATCTGATCGGTTCCGGTGGAAAAAAGGAACTGAAGCCACAGGTGGAGTATGATGCGGATATATTGGAGCAGATCCTGATGGATGCCGGAATTCCCAATGCTCCGTTAAAGACAGACGGCAAAGTCCTGATCAGGAAAACAAAAGAAGGTTATGTTCTTGTGAATGAAAGAGAAGGACTTCTGAATGGGAAGAAGGCATGCCTGCTGATAGAGGATGCGCTGGAAAACGGCGATACGGAGGTGGATCTGGCGGAAAATGAGTGCTATGAGGATCTGCCATTGACGGAGGAAATG
>USFH01000080.1 GCA_900553925.1 uncultured Clostridium sp. | reverse complement strand
GGCGTGGTAGCAATCTACTTAGATGGCGAAGTACAAAAGGGCGTTGGCCCACAGGACGTTGCGCTTGCAATTATCGGTGCAACCTTTGGCTGCGGTTATGTTAAGAACAAGGTTATGGAGTTCGTAGGACCTGGTGTGGACAAGCTTTCTGCGGACTTCCGTATCGGTGTCGATGTTATGACAACCGAGACAACCTGTCTTTCCTCTATTTGGAAGACGGATGAGAAGATTGAAGAGTGGTATGAGACACACTACAGACCGGAGTGCTACAAGGAATTAAATCCGGGTGCGGTAGCATACTATGATGGTGTTGTTTATGTAGATCTCTCTAAGGTAAAACCAATGATTGCTATGCCGTTCCATCCAAGTAATGTTTATACAATCGAGGACGTGAAAGCAAATCTGATGGATGTTTTGGACGATGTAGAAAAGCGCGCACAGGTATCCTTGGATGGCAAGATCGACTTTACACTGAAAGATAAGGTCGTTGACGGAAAGCTCTATGTGGAGCAGGGAATCATCGCGGGCTGTGCCGGCGGTGGATTCGAGAATATCTGTCAGGCAGCAGACCTGATCCGTGGAAAATACATTGGCGCGGATGAATTTACACTTTCTGTATATCCGGCATCGACACCGATTTATATGGAGCTTGCTAAAAATGGTGTACTCTCCGATCTGATTGAGACCGGCGCAATCGTGAAGACAGCATTCTGCGGACCATGCTTTGGTGCTGGTGATACACCGGCAAACAATGCGTTCTCGATTCGTCACTCTACAAGAAACTTCCCGAACCGTGAAGGTTCGAAGATCCAGAATGGACAGATTGCTTCTGTTGCACTGATGGATGCACGTTCGATCGCAGCGACAGCCGCAAACAAGGGCTTCTTAACAGCTGCAACCGATCTGGATGTAGAGTACAAGGGACAGAAATATTTCTTCGACAAGAAGATCTACGATAACCGTGTCTATAATGGATGGGGACATCCGCAGCCGGAGCAGGAGATTAAGTTTGGACCAAACATTAAGGATTGGCCGGAGATGGTGGCACTGACAGACAATCTGATGCTCAAGGTCGCTTCCGTGATTCATGATCCGGTTACAACGACGGATGAGCTGATTCCTTCCGGTGAGACATCTTCTTATCGTTCGAATCCACTCGGACTTGCGGAGTTTACATTGTCCCGTAAGGATCCGGAATATGTAGGCAGAGCCAAGGCAATCCAGAAGGTCGAGCGTGTGCGTGAAGCTGGCGAGTGCATGGGTGAAGCAGATCCGAACATGAAGACAGCTATGCACAAGGTAAAGGAGGTGTTCCCGGATGCATGTGGTTCGAATACCGGCGTCGGAAGTACAATCTTTGCAGTGAAGCCGGGCGATGGATCTGCACGTGAACAGGCAGCTTCCTGCCAGAAGGTACTTGGCGGCTGGGCTAATATTGCCAAAGAGTATGCGACAAAGCGTTATCGTTCAAACCTGATCAACTGGGGTATGCTTCCGTTTGTTATGGATGAAGATTACGACTTTGATGTGGATGATTATGTATTCATTCCGGGCGTTGCACAAGCAATCCGCAACAAGGATGAAGTTATCAAGGCATATGTTGTGAACAAGGATATGAAGGAATTATCGTTGAAGCTGGGCGATCTGACAGATGACGAAAGAGATATCATTCTGGCAGGTTGTCTGATCAACTATTACAAAACACATTAATTTATACCTTTACACATGGTTTTCAATACTATATAATATACGCATTAGGAGCGTATATTATATGGATATTGAAATGGACAGCCTGAAAAAACAAATACGGGAAATGACCCAGCTTGGTTATATTGCACCGGAGGATATTCCTTCTATTGAGCTTTATATGGATCAGGTGACGACGTTTATGGATAAATATCTTTCTCAGAACAAGCGATACGAGGAAGATAAGACACTGACCAAGACGATGATCAACAACTATACGAAGAATAATCTGCTTCCTTCACCGGAGAAGAAACGGTATACGAAAGAACATCTGATTTTGCTGATTTATATTTATTATCTGAAGAATGTGGTTTCAATCAACGATATTCAGATTATGCTGAAACCGCTGATTGATCATTATTTCGAGAATCCGGAGGCCGCACACAGCTTAGAAGAGATCTATGCAAGTCTTTATAAGCTTGAACAGCGTCAGCATTTCCGGGTAGAGAATAGCATTATGAAGACATTTGAATTATCAGAACGAGATTTTCCGGGTGCAGATGATCAATACATCAAGAACCTGAATTTCCTCTCTTTGCTTGGATACGATATCTATATGAAGAAGAAGATCATGGAGCGGATTATCGATGAGATGGCTGCGGAGCAGGCGAAAGAACAGGAGCAGCCAAACGGGAAAGAGAAGAAAATAAAAGAAGAAAATAAGAGAAGAAAATAAAAAGAGACGAGGCGTCAATTACGCCTCGTCTTTTTCGTTGGATGGTTCTGCCGGAAGAAGTGTGAGAGTCACGCGTTCGATACGGTTTCTGTGCACTTCGGTTACCTTAAAGTGGGCACCTTCACAATGAGCTTCTTCACCGGCGGTTGGAATCTTATCTAACAATTCAATGATGAATCCGGCAAGTGAGTCATAATCCTTGGACTGGAAATTCGTGTGGAGTTTATCATTTAAATCATCCAGCTTGATGGATGCATCAATATCATAAGTATGGTTGCCGAGATCCCGGATCAGATCATTCTCGTTCTCGTCGTATTCGTCCCGGATATCCCCGACGATCTCCTCGACCAGATCCTCCATTGTGATGATTCCGGAAGCCTGTCCGTATTCATCAAGTACGATTGCCATACTGTCTGCGGAGGTTTTCATCTCCGCGAAGATCTGGCTCGTCTTCTGATACTCATATACAAACAATGGTTTACGCAGGATGCTTCGCAGATCAAAATAACGGATATCTAACAGCTCCCGGTAGAAAAACAGATCCTTGATATTGAGGATACCGATGATATTTTCTTTGGAATCCTCGTAAATCGGGATTCTGGTATAGGTTTCACTCTTGAAGATATCGACAAGCTCTTTGTAGGTAGAATTCACGTCGGCAGATACAACATCGGCTCTTGGAATCATGATGTCCTTCGATAATGCATCGCCAAAATCAACAACATTGGAGATCATGAATTTCTCTTCGGGCTCAATGACGCCTTCTTCATGCGATACATTTACGATAGTACGAAGCTCCGCTTCGGTAATACTTGTTTTCTTCGCGGATGGGTCGACACGGAACAGCTTGAAGATGGCTCCGGTCAATATATTTAACAGGAAGATAACAGGGGTGAGCAGCGTCATCAGCCACGAGATCGGGTAGACAACGACCATGGAAAACTGCAATGCATATTGCGTTGCAAGGGTCTTCGGGGAGATCTCACCGAAGATCAGGACAAGCAATGTCAGAATTCCGGTCGATACACCAATGTATTTACTTCCGAACATGTTTGTACAAAAGGTTGTTGCAAGTGCGGAGGCAGAGATGTTGACAATGTTGTTTCCGACCAGGATCGCGCTTAATAGTTTACTTGAATTTTCGGTTACTTTTAATACTTTCTTTGCTTTCTTGTTTCCGTCATCTGCGAGAGAACGAAGCTTTAGATGGCTTACCGTTGTCAGTGCAGTCTCTGAGGAAGAGAAAAAGGCGGAAAGTGCCAGTAAAATCAGAATTATAATTAGTTGTAACGCGGGACTATTGTCCAAAAAAACCACTCCTTTTATGTATAAATTTCCTTATATTCTATATATTTGGATGAAGGGTGTCAAGTATAGATTTGGCTATAACATAAAATTATAGCTGATTCAATTTAATTCCTATTAGACAAATAGGAATTGAGGTGATAAGATAACCTTGCAATCAGGAAAACGGATTGCAAAACAAAAAATGACAACAAGGCACAAGCCGAAAAATAAAAGAAAGACGAGGTACAAGATTATGGGAAAGAAACATTATGAGGACAGAAATTTAAAGTTTGAAACATTACAGCTGCACGTAGGACAGGAACAGCCGGATCCGGTTACGGACGCAAGAGCCGTTCCAATCTATCTGACATCTTCTTATGTGTTCCACAACAGTAAACACGCAGCAGACCGGTTTGGATTGAAGGATGCCGGTAACATCTACGGTCGTCTGACGAACCCGACAGAGGACGTATTTGAGAAGCGTATCGCCGCACTCGAAGGTGGCGTTGCAGCGCTTGCCGTTGGTTCCGGAGCAGCCGCTCTTACCTATGCATTTCAGGCACTGGCACATGCAGGTGACCATATCGTTGCAGCTAAGAATATCTATGGTGGTACTTACAACCTGCTTGCACATACACTTCCGGATTATGGTATCGAGGCAACTTTCGTAGATCCGTTTGATTACGATGCAATCGAAGCTGCGATTAAGCCAAACACAAAGGCAGTTCAGATCGAGACACTCGGAAATCCGAATTCAGAGGTGGTAGATATCGAGCGAATCGCAAAGATCGCACATGCACATAACATTCCGCTTGTTGTCGATAATACATTTGCAACACCATACCTTGTAAGACCGATTGAGTACGGTGCAGATATCGTTGTTCATTCCGCAACGAAGTTTATCGGTGGCCATGGAACAACGCTCGGCGGCGTGATCGTTGATAGCGGTAAATTCGACTGGCTGAAGGCTGGGGACAAGTTCCCGTGGCTGGTAGAGCCAAACGTATCTTATCATGGAGTCAGCTTTGCAAAGGATACTGCTCCGGCTGCATTTGCAACCTATATACGGGCAATCCTGCTCCGTGATACAGGCGCAACGATCTCGCCGGTACATTCCTTCATCTTCTTACAGGGGCTTGAGACATTGTCTCTCCGTGTCGAGCGTCATGTGGAAAATGCGCTCAAGGTTGTACAGTATTTGAAGGATCAGCCACAGGTTGAGAAGGTAAATCATCCATCTATCTCTGAGAATCCGGAGCAGCAGGCACTTTACAAGAAGTACTTCCCGAATGGCGGTGGATCAATCTTTACATTTGAGATCAAGGGCGGCGCTGCGGAAGCGCAGAAGTTTATTGATAATCTGGAACTCTTCTCCCTGCTTGCAAACGTGGCCGATGTAAAGTCACTTGCCATCCACCCGGCATCAACCACACACTCAGAGTGCAACGAAGCAGAGCTTCTTGATCAGGGAATCAAGCCAAATACGATCCGCCTTTCCATCGGTACAGAAAATATCGATGATATCATTGAGGATCTCGATGAGGCGTTCAAGGCGCTTGCAGAATAAATATATGTGAAAATATGGTTAAAAAGAGGTAGAAAGCCAGTCTGCCTCTTTTTTATTTATGAAAAATGTGGTAAACTAAAAGCAGTAAAAACAAACGGGAAAGTGTAAACGGTGAAAAGATGGTATCAGTTGTATTGCCTGCCTATAATGAGGAAAAAATGATAAAAAAGGCGGCGGAAACTATTGGCGGAATTTTGAAAAAAGAAAAGATAGATTACGAAATTGTGTTTGTGGATGATGGATCGAAAGACGCAACGTGGATGGAGATTGAGAATGCCGGGAAAGAAGATGAACATGTAAATGGCGTCCATTTCTCCAGAAACTTCGGCAAGGAGTCGGCGATGATGGCTGGACTCGAGAATGCCGGTGGCGATTGCGTAGTAGTGATGGATTGCGATCTGCAGCATCCACCGGAGACAATCGTGGAGATGTATCGGTTGTGGCAGCAGGGATACGAAGTGGTGGAAGGCGTCAAGCGCACGCGTGGAAAGGAAAGCGTGTTCCACAAGATGAGCGCGGGACTGTTTTATAAGATGATCTCGAAGGCTGTGAAGATTGATATGTCTCATGCGTCTGATTTTAAACTGCTTGACCGGCGTGCGGTAGAAGCATTGCTGGAGATGCCGGAACGGAATGCGTTTTTTCGGGCGCTTTCATCCTGGATTGGATTCAAGACGGCGTCGGTGGAGTTTGATGTACACGAGAGGGAGATCGGCGAGTCGAAATGGTCGACAAAATCGCTGATCCGCTATGCGATTTCGAATATCGTATCATTTTCTTCAGCACCGATGATGCTGGTAGGATTTACCGGTATACTTGGGTTCCTGTTTGCGGTTATACTAGGTATACAGACACTTGTGAATTATTTTTCCGGGAATGCGGTTGAGGGATTTACGACAGTAATTCTTCTGATCCTGATCATGGGGAGTTTTATCCTGATGGGAATGGGGGTCATCGGCTATTATATAGCGAAGATCTACGAGGAAGTAAAATGTCGCCCACGCTATATCATTTCGAAGAAAATCGGAAAAAACATGACGTGGGAACGTCGCAGATAACCGGAAGGTAGAGGAGGCATATCATGCGTAAGAAGTCACACATATCACTGACAAAAGGTGTTGTACACGGACTGTCCGCAGAACAGCGGTTCGGACATCGCTTTTCCTTATATGTGGGAAGCATACTTCCGGATTGTACACCTTCTTTTTTGACAAAACGTCATTGTATCGAGGATACGTTTGATGTGTGTGAAAAGAAGATGCTAGGATTCCTGAAACATTACAAAGCAAAGAAAAAGGGCGTTTCAATTCTGTCGAGCATTCGGATGGGAGTGGTGCTTCATTATATTGCGGATTATTTTACATATCCACACAATGCACATTATCCGGGATCGTTGAAGGATCATTGCAGCTATGAAGAGGACCTGAAACATCGTATGCGCAGCTTCGTGCGTCATAGATACGAATCGGGTGAGATGCAGTACGATGAGCGGATGCTGCCTGCGATTCATTCTCTGCAGGAACTGCTTGATTATGTCAGAGAAAAGCACGAATATTATATCCATGACCGCGGGAATGTGAATCTGGATTGTGCGTATTCGTATATTGTATGTCTGGCTGTGATGTATTCCTTGCTGCAGCTTGCAGCTGCCCCGGCATAAAAAAGGACAAACTGGCGCATACTATCCATGAACTGGAATAAAGCCGGTTCAGAGAAGGAGGATATTGTATGCGAGCTGGAGCAGAGGTTTACAGAGAAGTGGCAGAACGTTGCAGTGCTTATGACAAGAGTGAGCGCAAATCTTGTTTTTGCAATGTGGCAGACGGCGAGAAGAGCTGCCTGAATTGCAGACATTTCGCAGAGGATGAGCATTGCAGACTGGATCTGTACGATCCAATCGTAAAAGAGTTATAGGATTTATATGAATCGAAGGGACTTTTTCGGAAGTCCCTTTTTCGTATGTCCGGATGCGGCTTAATGCTTGACATAAAAGAGGGCGGTTGATATACTCATAGCTAGTTTTGTATAAGCAGCAAAGAAAGGAAAAAGAAATGATTAGTGCAAATAATGTAACCCTGCGGCTTGGAAAGCGGGCTTTGTTTGAAGATGTAAATATAAAGTTTACAGAGGGAAACTGTTATGGTCTGATCGGTGCAAATGGTGCCGGTAAATCTACGTTCCTGAAGATTCTTTCCGGAGAACTCGAGCCGACGAATGGCGAAGTTATCATGAACGATGGCGAGCGTCTGTCTGTCCTGCAGCAGGATCACTTCAAATATGACGAGTATATGGTACTCGACACAGTTATCATGGGAAATAAGCGCCTGTATGATATTATGAAGGAAAAGGACGCAATTTATGCGAAAGAGGACTTCTCGGATGAAGACGGTATCCGTGCATCCGAACTCGAGGCAGAATTTGCTGAGATGGATGGCTGGAATGCGGAGAGCGATGCTGCAACACTTCTGAACGGACTTGGTGTAGATACAGATATCCATTATAAGATGATGAGCGAACTCGATGGCAATCTGAAGGTCAAGGTACTTCTCGCACAGGCACTGTTCGGTAATCCGGATGTTTTGCTTCTGGATGAGCCGACAAACCACCTGGACCTCGATGCGATTGCATGGCTCGAAGAGTTTCTGATCAACTTCGAGAATACCGTTATTGTTGTATCGCATGACCGTTATTTCCTGAATAAGGTATGTACTCATATTGCAGATATTGATTATGCGAAGATCCAGCTTTATGCCGGAAACTATGACTTCTGGTATGAGAGCAGCCAGCTTATGATTAAGCAGATGAAGGAAGCGAATAAGAAGAAGGAAGAGAAGATCAAGGAATTGCAGGAATTTATCCAGCGGTTCTCCGCAAACGCATCAAAGTCCAAACAGGCAACTTCCAGAAAACGTGCATTGGAGAAGATTCAGCTTGATGAGATCCGCCCATCGAGCCGAAAATATCCATACATTGATTTCCGTCCAAAGAGAGAGATTGGAAACGAGGTGCTTACTGTATCGAACATTTCCAAGACGATTGATGGCGTAAAGGTGCTTGACAACATTTCGTTTACAGTCGGGCATGATGATAAGATTGCATTTGTCGGACCAAACACGATTGCAACGACAACACTGTTCCGTATTCTTGCCGGAGAGGAAGAACCGGATGAAGGAAGCTACAAGTGGGGTGTTACGACATCACAGGGATATTTCCCGAAAGATAATACGAAGGAGTTTGATAACGATCTTGTGATTGCGGACTGGCTGGCACAGTATTCGGATGATAAGGATGCAACCTATGTACGTGGATTCCTTGGCAGAATGTTGTTTGCCGGTGAGGACGGCGTGAAGAAGGTCAAGGTGCTTTCCGGTGGCGAGAAAGTGCGTTGCCTGTTGTCGAAGCTTATGATTATGGGCTCCAATGTGTTGATTCTCGATGAACCGACAAACCATCTGGATATGGAGAGTATCACGGCATTAAATAATGGACTGATTAAGTTCCCGGGTGTCTGCCTTTTTGCGTGCCAGGACCACCAGTTTGTACAGACAACAGCGAACCGCATTATGGAACTTACGAATACGGGATTGATTGACAAGCAGACAACTTACGACGAATACCTAGCAAACGATGAACTTGCAAGAAAACGTCAGGTTATGAATATGGCAAGTGATGATCAGGATTGATCATGTGGCTGGCAATACAGAAAAACTGTATAAATGAAAATGTAAAGCGGATATCCTTTTGAAAAAGAATATCCGCTTTTGCTTGTGATATATAAATACTGTAACAGACAGAATCGTTCTGTAACCGGGTATATGGAATCAATACGTTGTATCGGTATCAATATCGAGATTCAGAATATATTTGAGCATACGCTTGGCATTTTTGTAATTCTGGTCAGTGTTGCCCGGAAAACCGATATACACATCGTCGTATCCGAGGTTTAAACTTTTGGCAAAATCTGTATCGCTGATATCGATTGCAAAAGGTACAACAGAACCATCATAACCGGCTGTTTCAACTACGCGGTCTTCTACGAGAGTGTAGATGTCCGCGGGAAGATATTTTTTCAGTGGATATGTGATTTCCTGCATTCCGCAATATTCCATTCCCTTTTTATCCATGATAATCACATCATAAAAACCGTTGTAACATTTCATAGGAAGCTCTGTATAATCAGAAGCATTCATATTCTGGCTGAATTCTTTCAGGTAGGTTTCCTTGTCTAAGTGCACATCCAAATCGCAGGCTGTACGATATGGCTTTTTGATATGGAAGGTCTGGATATAGTCGTCCACAAAACTTGTATCAACCGCTTTTGGATCTTCGGCATTTACGATCACATAAGAGATTGCAATCGGGCGTGTATTTTTGTATATGGTAAGCGGGAGTGCAATACAGATGCCCAAGATGATGCAGGTGATGAGAATCTTCCATTTATAATATGAAAAAATATATTTGAATTTCTCGAATCCGCTCATGCCTTCCATGTTTTTTTTAAGTTTTGCTCTTTTG
>USFH01000079.1 GCA_900553925.1 uncultured Clostridium sp. | reverse complement strand
TAAGACGTCGCCCTCTCACGGCGAAAACAGGGGTTCGATTCCCCTACGAACTGCTTTTAGAAGGATACAGGTTGTATCCTTTTTTTTTACCTTTTTATCAGATGTAAAGAATGACTTGAATTACGTGATTTAGTGAGATATACTATTGTATATGTTAACGTGCGGAAGCGTGATAACCAGTATATGCATCGGCGCGTTTCGGTACATATATGATGCAAATGAAAGGGGTTAGTAGTATGGCAGTATGTGAATCATGTGGTGCGAAGGTTCCAGATGGAACAACCATCTGTCCGGAATGCGGACGCCCGGTTGTGAAGATGAAGACAAGTCTGGAATTAAAAGGGCAGAATGGCAAGAAACCGGTCAAACAAACCGCATACACTCCAACCGATGATTATGGAGATATCTTTGACGGAAACAGTGTAGGTGGTACGACTCCGGTGACGATTACGAAGGAAGAAATCAAGGAGCAGAAGGAATTAGCACAGAAGCATGGGGCTCCAAGCGGAGCAGGAAAGGTATTTGGGACGATTTTTAAGTTTTTGGTGTTCGCGGCAATTGTAGCGGGTATCTACCTGTTTGTCACGAAGGTAGTACTGAAACCGAATGGACCGGCAACTTACGAGGAAGCGGTAACTGCGTTTCAGGTTGCGGTCAATGATGCAGATGAAGAGGAACTGAAGAATCTGGTTCCATCCTATATCACAGCGAACAAAGCGCTCGTAGAGGAGATACTTCCGGCGGTGCAGGGAACTCATTACACTGCGATTGATATCATCAAGGTAACGGAATGGACAGCAGCGGAGGTTGACAGCTTCAACGATCAGATTCAGGTTACACATGGAAAGACAGCAGATGCGAAGGAAGGCGTGACGCTGCGCCTGGGGCTGCGGGGAAAGATGACCGATAAAAACGGTGTGCTAAGACAGTATCAGGAAGTGGAACTGAACTTTATCAAGATCAAGGGTGTGTGGTACCCGGATATCGAAGATGTACAGGATAAGTTATTTACAAGAGAATAATTACGAAGCCGGAAGCGGAATACTTCCGGCTTCTCTTGACTTTTGGAGGAAACTATGGCATTACAGTTGATTCTTGGACCAAGTGGTGCAGGTAAGTCAGAATACATATATGACAAAATTATAAGACGGACGATGGAGGATGAGCATTGTAATTATATTGTACTTGTTCCGGAACAGTATTCCCTTGAAATCCAGCGCAAGCTCGTGAAGAAGCATCCACGAGGGGGAAGCTTCCAGATCGATGTGATCGGTTTTACACGTCTGGCATACCGGCTGTTCGATGAGCTGCACATCAGGCCAACGAAAGTGCTGGAGGATTTTGGCAAGTCCATGCTGCTGCGCCTTGCGGCAGAGGAAAAGAAGGATGAGCTGTCTTTATATGCGGGGAGCCTCTCGAAGATGGGATTTATCGATGAAGTGAAGTCGCTGATGTCTGAGCTTTATCAGTATGACGTGCCGAGGGAAAGACTATTGGAAGCGGTAAAGCAGATGGATGCATCCGGGGAAGATGGTGTGCTTGCAAGAAAGCTGAAGGATATGATTCAGATATTTGAGACATTTGAGGAGAAGAAGGGAAAGAATTTTATTGTCGCAGAGCAGATGCTGGAGCTGCTGGCACAGGCGGCAGAACGGTCCGGACTGATTGCGGAAAGCGATATCGTGCTTGATGGATTTACCGGATTTACGCCGATCCAGATGAACCTGATTTCTGTTCTCCTGAGGCGGGCAAAGAGTGTTACAGTACTGCTTACGATCGACGAGAAGTCTTATAAGAAGAAAGCTCTCGCGGAGCATGAGTTGTTTGCACTGACCAAACAGACGATCGACCGTCTGCTCGTTGAGGCAGAGCGGGAGCAGGTCGTAGTGGAAGATATCATGTTCCTCGGAGCAGATGGCTGCAGAAGGTGGAAGAAGGATCACCCGCTTGCGCATCTTGAGCAGAATCTGTTCCGGTATCCATACAGGGAGTGGCGTGCCGATATATCGGATCTGCAGATTACGGTCTATGATAATCCTGTACAGGAGCTTGCGGGGGTGGCAGCACAGATCCGTGAGCTAGTGATCAAACAGGGATACCGGTATCGTGAGATTGCGGTGGTAAGCGGTAATCTCGAGGAAACTGCAGATGTATGTGACCGTGTATTTCCGATGTATGGGATTCCGTATTTTATTGATATGGTCAAGCCGGTGCGTAATCACCCGTGTGTGGAAGCACTGACACATGCATTCCGTGTAGTGGAAGAGAATTTCAGCTATGACAGTGTGTTCTCGTTCCTCAAATCCGGTGTTGTAAGAGAACTTGAGCAGGAAGAAACCGAACAGCTTGAGAACTATGTTCTCGCACGCGGACGGAAAGGCTACCGAAGCTGGAGCCAGACGTTTAAGAACGGTGAGGATACATCAATGGAACAGTATCGCTCGGTCGTCATGGATGTCTTAAAACCGGTATATAAAGCATTGTCCGGAAAGAAAAAGAAGATTGCGGCTTGTGCAGATGCGATGCTGCAATGGATGGATCAGCTTGGCTTTGCAGATCAGTTTCAGGGCGATGATCTATATGAGAAGGTACGGGCAATCTTTGATAAGATGCAGGAGATCATGCCGGAGGAACTGGTCGATGCAACGGAATTTGCGGAATTATTTGCGGTCGGAATGAAGGATGTAAGTCTGGGCGTGATTCCGTCGAAACTGGATATGCTTGTAGTGGGTGATATTACGAGAACCAGACTGTCGGATATCCGGATATTATTCATTGTCGGCGTGAATGATGGTGTGATCCCGAAGCGGGCAGGCAGATGCCAGATTATCAATGACAGGGAGAAGGAACGTCTGCAGGCACTTGGGGTCGATCTTGCACCGACCGAGCAGGCGAACAGCTATACGGAACAATTCTATCTGTATCAGAATATGACGAAACCGTCAGATGGTCTGAGATTATCTTATGTGAATCTGAATCTGTCTAACGATACGATGCGCCCGTCGTATATTCTTGAACGGATCCGCCGGATATTCCCGAAGCTCTCTGTGAAGAGGAGGGCAGATGCAGCCGGCATGTTTGAGACGCGGCAGTCCGGAATCGAAATGCTTGTCATGGGAATGCAGGAGCTGCTTGCGGGTGACATGACGCATAAGGAACGTACATTGCAGATGTATAAATTGTATCTTGATATCGGAGATACTGAGTTGTTAGACCGGATTACGCGGGCAATGCGTTATAAGAATATTCCGGATCAGTTGACGAAAGAAGCAGCACAGTTGATCCGGCTTCGGGATATGTCAATGTCCGTATCGAAACTGGAACAATACGCAAAATGTGCATATGCATTTTATCTGCGTTATATTCTAAGGTTGTCAGAACGGCAGGTACATGGAATCGAGAACCGGAATATTGGTATTATCCTTCATGAGGCAATGGAGAAGTTGTTCGCCTGTGTGCGGGATGAACGTGCTAACCAATGGGATACGCTGGAGGATGCATGGCGTGATGCAAAGACAGAGGAATGCGTAAGACAGAGCTTCGAGAAGGAATACGAGGGGCAGGAAATCGACGAAGGGCAGTATGTAGTGCTATTGAACAGTCTGGTTCGTGTAGGGAAGCGGACGGTTCGGAACCTGCAGGCTTTAATGACGGATGATTACAGACCGCGTTTTTTGGAGTACAAATTCAGGAAGACAATCTCCGCAGATGGAGAAGAATTTGACCTGCGGGGCGTAGTGGACCGGAGTGATATATATGTGGATGAAGCAGACAAGACGATCCGCCTTCGCGTGATTGATTATAAATCGGGAGAACACAGATTTGACATTGGCAAGGTGTATGATGGACTTGAACTTCAGCTTGCGATGTATACAGGTGTGATGACTGCGCTTGTGCAGGAGGCATATAATGACGGAGCATTGCAGGAATACCGTGTGCTTGCGGAGGGCATGTACTATTATCATATGCAGGATCCGTATGTGGAAGCCGAGACGATCGATGCGGCGGAACAGGCAAGAAATAAGAAACTTGTCTATGCCGGTATTTCGAGAGAGGATGTGGATGATTTTGACACGATCATAGAGTATGCGGATTATAAGGCAGGCATGCTCGCTGCTCAGATCAAGGCGGGAGAAATCGCGAAGAACCCGAAGCGGGAAGGACAGACAACAACCTGCGATTATTGCGCGTATAAGGATGTATGCAGGTTTGATGAGAAGTATGGACAGAATCATTTTCAGAGTGTAAAACGTAGTGCGGAAGAGAAAGAATTGGTACTGAGGGAGATGCAGAAGCTATGCCATGGACAGAAAAACAGGAAAAAGTAATAAATGAACGCGGTAAAACAATCCTTGTATCCGCGGCTGCAGGTTCAGGCAAGACCGCAACGCTGGTGGAACGCATCTACAAGAAGGTTGTAGACCCGGAGCATCCGGTCGATATCAATCAGTTTCTGGTCGTGACCTTCACGAAGTCGGCAGCGGCACAGATGCGCGAGAAACTGCGCAAAAAATTAGATGAGGCACAGGAAAAATTCCCGGAATCCGAGCATATTGCGAAGCAGAATGTACTTGTGCAGAGTGCGGATATCACAACGATTGACAGCTTCTGCCTCGGCATTGTGAAGGAGTATTTCAGTAACCTTGATCTGGATCCGTCGATAGGAATCGGCGATCCGGGGATGCTGGAGATGCTCAAATACGAGGTGCTTGACGCACTGTTCGAGGAGAAGTACGAGCAGTTAAAGGATGGGGGTGCGGAAGCATTCGCACTTTTGCTGAATCTGTTCGGAAACGGAAAAAGTGATGATGATCTGAAGAACATCATCAACCGCATCTACCGGCAGATCGCAAGCTTTCCCGATCCGGACCGTTATCTGGCACAGGCACGCAAAGGGCTTGAGATCGAGACGGTCGATGACTTGAATGGTGCTGCATGGATGCAGGCGACGATCACGTTGCTGCACAAGAGTGCACAGGCGGGACTGACACTTGTCCGGCAGTGCATGGATCTGTGCGTGGAACCGGACGGACCGGCAAAATACATTCCACAATTCGAGGCGGATAAGGAGAAGCTCGGGCATATCCTTCATGCAACAGATTACAGTACGATGAAACAGGCACTCAGTGAGGGCTGGATGCGCCTGTCTGCGAAGAAGGGCGGAGATCCGGAGCTGATCGCGGAATGCAAGGAGATGCGGGCACAGTATAAGGCGGAATTTGACCTGAAGAATCTTGGATGCTTCAGGCAGAAGGAAGAGCGTGTGCTGGCGGATATGCAGCATATGCGCGAATATCTGCTTCCACTGCTCGATATCACAGAGGAATTTATCGGGCGGTTCATGCAGGAGAAGCAGAGACGCAAGATATTGGAATTCTCAGATATATCCCACATGGCGTATAAGCTTGTGTGCGCCGGTTACGATGCGGATGGCTGTGCAGTGCCGACAGAGATCGGGAAGACGATCGCCGCAAGATATCAGGAAATCTATATCGATGAATATCAGGACAGCAACTATCTGCAGGAAGATATTCTGACAGCGGTTTCCGGACGATACCGGGGCGATAACAATATGTTTATGGTCGGTGATATCAAACAGAGTATCTACCGGTTCCGTATGGCGAGACCGGAGATCTTCGTGAACAAATATAAGCGGTTTTCGGATGAGGGAGACGAGATCAAGATTGAGCTGAACGATAATTTCCGTTCGCGGGCGGTCTGCCTGCATTCAATCAATTATTTCTTCTATCAGCTGATGGGAGAGGATCTGGGGGAAATCACATATGACAGCAGACAGGCGCTGAATCCGGGAAAGGTGTTCCCGGAGGTGCCGGAAGGAAAAAACAGCTTTGAAGATGTGGAACTGCTTGTGGCAGATGCGGCAGATCCGGGCACGCTTACCAAAGAACAACTGGAGTCATATGGCAATCCGGGAAGTGATCTGCTTGAAGGCTATATGATAGCTGACAGAATCAAAAAACTGATGGATGAAACGTCGCATATGGTTGTGTACGATGAGGACGAGGGCGGTTACCGGCAGATCCGATATAAGGATATTGTCATTCTGGCACGCAGCCTGAAGGGCTATGGAGAGACGATCTACAATGCGCTCAGTGAACAGGGAATCCCGGTACATCTCGATAAGTCGAAGGGGTATTTCCAGGCAGTAGAGATTCAGGTGATCATGTCGATGCTCGCGGTCGTAGACAACAGCAGGCAGGATATTCCGCTGTCTGCGGTACTGTTGTCGCCGGTCGGGGATCTGACAGAGTCCGAGCTTGCACTTGTGTGTGCATCAGTCCGGAATAAGGTAAAACAGGAGCTGTGTCTGTATGAGATCTGCGAATATTATGCGGAGACATGGGAGGATACGGAGATTGCTGCAAAGCTTAGACGTCTGCTTTCCCTGATCGGGAAGCTCAAAGAGGAGAAGAAGCACGTATCGGTATCCGACCTGATCTGGGAATTTCTGCAGGAGACAGGCTATTATCAATATGCGATGGCGATGCCGGCAGGTAATATCCGGAAGGCAAATATTGACATGCTGTTACATAAAGCAGTTCAGTTTGAAAATGGATATTATAAGGGACTATTCTCTTTCCTGCAGTATGTGGACAAGCTGAAGCTGATATCACAGGATGAAGGGGAGGCGAGTACATTAAGCGAAGAGGAAGATGTTGTCCGGATTATGAGTATCCACAAGAGTAAGGGACTCGAATATCCGGTTGTGTTTGTTGCCGGACTTGGGAAGCGTTTCAATAAGCGGGAATCACAGGAGAATGTACAGGTACACCCGGATTATTATCTGGCCGCGATGGCGATGTATCCGGTTGGGCGATATAAGTACAACACGGCAATCCGCCAGATGTACGCTATGCTCGAGGACGCAGAAGCGATGGCAGAAAGCCAGCGCGTGCTCTATGTGGCAATGACGCGTGCCAAAGAAAAACTCATTCTGACAGGATGTCTGCGTGAGTTTGAAAGGGTTATGGGCTCTTTCTCTTATTTGAATGACACACAGACTTTGCTACTGCCATATTCTGTCCGGAAAGATGCGTCCTGCTATCTGAACCAGCTGCTTGCATGTATGACGAGGTATGGGAGGCTGCCAGCCCCTTGTGGTGCCGGGGAGAATATCCGAATCGAAATCCGGAACGAAGGACAGATACTCACGGCAATTTCACCACAACAGGTGAAACAGCAGCTTGCGCTCATGGATATTGAAAGGCAGGCTGCGGATATGACTGCGGACGCATTTTATAAGCAGGAGGCAGAAAGCTTTGTGTATGAATATCCATATATGCGTATGACTGAGCTTGCGCAGAAGATGTCAATCTCGGATATCAAGCGGATGAAGGCGTATGATGGACAGGGATATGATGTGGCAACAGAATTTGCAAAGCAGGATACCCAACAGGCACAAATGAAACCGGAAGCACCGGGAAAGACAGAGAAAACAGATAAGAACGATAAAACAAAGAAGCCAAAGCTTGAATTGTCCGGATCTGCGTACGGAACCCTGATGCACAAATTCATGGAGCTGCTGCCGTTCGAGACAATCGATGTACAGACCTTGACGGTTGACAGGATCAAAGCCTTGAAGAAGGAGTTTGGCAAAGAAGGAGTCTTTGAAGATGCGGAGATTGCGCGGATTCCGGATGGAAGAATCATGAAATTCTTGCAATCAGAGCTTGGATGCCGTATGATAGAAGCTGCGCGCTGCGGAAATCTGTTTAAGGAACGGCAGTTTTCGGCAGGTATTCCGGCTGCAGAAGTATATGATGTGGAAACCGATGACATCTTGGTTGTACAAGGAATTATTGATGCATATTTCTACGAAGGAGATGCCGCTGTCGTGATGGATTATAAGACAGATGCGGCAAGTGAAGAGGTACTCCTTGCCAGATACCGGGCGCAGATTGAATCTTACGCAGAGGTTGTGGAACAATTAACAGGCAAACCAGTGAAGGATAAATATTTTTATTCCTTCCATCTGAATAAAATGATACGAGTATGAGGTGAAAAAATGTCCAGAACAACAGACGAAACAAAAGGGATTTCCTTACTTGGCAATCAGCATGTCGAGTATCCGCAGGACTATTCGGCGGATATTCTCGAGACATTTGTGAATAAGCATCCGGAGAACGATTATTTTGTAAAATTTAACTGCCCGGAATTCACAAGTCTTTGTCCGATCACCGGACAGCCGGATTTTGCAACGATCTATATCTCCTATGTGCCGGATGTGCGCATGGTAGAGAGTAAATCACTGAAACTGTATTTGTTCAGTTTCCGGAATCATGGCGATTTTCATGAGGATTGTGTGAACACAATCATGAAGGACTTAATCCGTGTGATGGATCCAAAATACATAGAGGTCTGGGGAAAATTCACTCCGCGTGGAGGTATCTCGATTGACCCGTATTGCAATTATGGACGACCAGGCACAAACTGGGAACAGGTTGCATATGACCGGCTGGTACATCACGATCTGTATCCAGAGAAGGTTGACAACCGCTAATTGGACATGCTTTAAGGACAGAAGGAAGTTGACAGATTATGAATCAATTTGAGGAAGCAGTAAAATATATTGAACAGATTCCGTTGTTTGGACCGAGTAAGTCCGGAAATGAAAATCTGGAGGCAGTGCTGGCGTTACTTGGGAATCCGCATCTTGCCCACAAAGCAATTCATGTGGCAGGAACAAACGGAAAAGGCTCTACCGTGTTATTTATGCGGGAAATCCTTACAGTATGCGGATACCGGGTACGAACCTTCACATCCCCGCATCTGGTTTCTATTACAGAGCGGATAGAAGGAATCACGGAGGAAGAATTTACCCGGTGTTATCAAATTGTGCGTGCAGCCTGTGAGCAGGCGGTGCAGAAGAACCTGCAGCACCTGTCGTATTTTGAATTCCTGTTTGCGATGGCAGCGGTGTATTTCGCGAAGATGGATCTCGACTATGTAATCTATGAAACAGGACTTGGTGGAAGATTGGATGCAACGAATACGCTGGCGCCTGTGCTTACCGTGATCACACAGATCGGATTAGACCATATGAAATATCTCGGGACGACGATTACAGAGATTGCCGGAGAAAAAGCGGGAATCATCAAGACCGGCATTCCTGTGGTGTATCATACAGGTGATATTGAGGCAGATGCTGTCGTACTAGAGCGTGCATCTGCACTTGCCGCAGAAGCAATAAATGTCGCAAATGTGGAATATAATATCGATGAAATTACAGATAAAACCATTGATTTTTCGGCTTACAGCCGCTATTATAGTTACAATGGTTTGAGGCTTAATAGTGTGGCCACCTATCAAGCGGATAATGCCGTAACTGCAATCACTGCATGCCATGAATTACTTGGCGAGACGATTGCCCAGGAGAAGATACAGGAGGCGCTTGACCGGTTTTTCTGGTCAGGGCGTATGGAAGTACTTGCGGAGAATCTGGTCATTGATGGTGCACATAATGAAAGTGCGATTGAGCGTTTTGCGGAAAGCGTGAACGCGTGTTATCCGGACAAGAAGAAAACATTGCTTTTTGCTGTGGCGGGAGATAAGGATTACGAGCCGATGATTGATACTTTGGTGGCGGAACTCGAGATGGAGGCGGTCTATGTGACCTCGCTGGATTCTGTGCGTGCGATATCAGCAGAATATATTGCAGCTTTGTTCCGTCAGGCAATAAAAAAATATGGGCATACGACGCATGTATATGCGGAAGATGATATCCGCAGCTGCTTTACCCAGGCGTATACTTCAATCAATCCGGAGAATGGCATGCTTTTTTGCGTGGGCTCGTTATATCTGATAGGAAAGATAAAGGACATTGCCTAAGCTGCAATGGGAGGAACCTTATGATTAATTTTGAAGAAGAATTGAAACGTTTTTCGCCGATTCCAGAAGTGAATCAGGCGGAGGAAGCAATCTACAAT
>USFH01000078.1 GCA_900553925.1 uncultured Clostridium sp. | reverse complement strand
TTAGAAGATGTACCAAGCAGCCTTACATTATGTTCCTTCAGGAAACCAGACTCTTCCAGTTCCATCGCGATATTTAACGCTGCCTGACCACCCAGTGTCGGAAGCACGCTATCCGGCTTTTCCTTCTTGATAACCGCCTTCACAACCTCCGGTGTCAAAGGCTCAATATATACCTTATCTGCAATATCCTTATCTGTCATGATGGTGGCAGGATTCGAGTTGATCAATACTACGCAGATGCCCTCTTCCCTCAGGGAACGGCATGCCTGTGTACCGGCATAATCAAACTCTGCCGCCTGTCCGATGACAATCGGACCGGATCCAATAACTACAACCTTTTTTACGTGTGGATTCTTTGGCATTATTTAGACACCTCCATCATATTCATAAACTCATCAAACAAAAATCCGGTATCAAGCGGGCCTGCACAGGCTTCCGGATGGAACTGTACCGTCTGTACATTCTTTCCAAGGTAATGAACACCCTCAATTGTCTTATCATTTACATTGATAAAGCTTGGCTCTGCAATATCACGATCCAACGTCTCTTCCTTTACCACATAGCCATGATTCTGTGTTGAAATATATACCTTTCCGGTCTTTAAATCCTTTACCGGATGATTTGCTCCACGATGTCCATATTTCATCTTCTGTGTATCTGCACCGTTTGCAAGTGCCAGAAGCTGATGTCCAAGACAGATTGCGAAGATTGGAATCTTCGTAGCAAAAAGCTTCTTGATTTCTTCGATCGTCTTCACGTTATCCTTCGGATCTCCAGGGCCGTTCGTCAGCATAATTCCATCCGGTGCATCCGCGATGATCTCCTCTGCAGGAGTCTCCGCCGGATATACAGTCACTGAACAACCACGCTCCAACAGACAACGCACAATGTTCTTCTTCACACCAAGGTCGATGACCGCAACCTTATAACCATCGCCTGGGAAGCTCATCTTCTCCTTGCATGTGACATCCAGCACAACATGTCCCATGCTCCATGCCTTGATCCTTTTGATACAATCGTCCTTATCAAAATTCTCATCCGTTGTAATCATGCCCTTCATCGTACCTTTGTCCCGCAGAATCTTCGTTAATGCACGTGTATCAATTGCCTCAATTCCGGTAATATCATTTTCTATAAGAAATGACTCGACACTTTCCTCGCTTCGGAAGTTGCTTGGCCGCTTCGCCAGTTCTCTGACAATAAAGCCAGACTGCCATGGGCGCTCCGCCTCCATATCTTCCTTACAAATACCATAGTTACCAATCAACGGATACGTCATACACACAGACTGTCCTGCATAAGAAGGATCCGTCAGTACTTCCAGATAACCAGTCATCGATGTATTAAATACGATCTCACTGATAATTTCCTTGGTCGAACCGACGCTTTTCCCCTCGAATACATGGCCATCTTCCAGTATCAGAAATGCTTTCATAGTCTTTGTCCTTTCTTCTTAGATTTACTTGCAAAACAAGAAATTTGCTCAAAAAAAAAGAGGGAAACGGAAAAATTGCATAGTTATCCGAAGCTCTTTTTTCTCAAATTGCAAAAATTATACATCAATTTTCGACATAGCACAACCCCTTTTGTCAGATTCTTTTATTCTTCTTTTGTTCTTCCCTTTCCAAGCGGCTGTAAATACATCCACAATAGTCCTGCCGGTACAGGTGATACTCCCGTGACAACTCGATGGAATGAGCATATCCATTTTTTTTCTTGAAATCACTGTACAGATAAGAAATGCCATATTTTTCTGCCATCCTCTCACCAATCTCATTTAACCATGCTGCATTTTTATGCGGACTGATTGACAGTGTCGTTGTGAAAATATCGAATCCATGCGCCTTCGCATACCGAGCTGTCTCCTCCAGCCGGAGTTCATAACATTTGTAACATCGGCGTCCGCGCTCCGGTTCCTTCTCCAGGCCTCTCGCAATCTCGTAGAATTTCTCTGGTTCATATACGCCATCACAAACAATTACATTCCGTGCAAATTCCGCCTCCTGCGTAAACCGCTCTAATTCCTCTATGCGTTTTTCATACTCTGCTTTTTCCGTAATATTGGGATTATAAAAAAATGCTGTAATATCATATTCTTCATATAATACACTCAGCACATGAGAACTACACGGCGCGCAGCACACATGTAATAGCATTTTTTTTGGTTTTTTTGCATATTGTTTTATTTCCTTGTCCATTTTTATCCTTTCCTTGTCACTTCGCCGAAAAAAGCCGCCCATTCAGCCTACAAAAACAACGTTTTTTGTGCAATATTCACAGTTGACTTTAGCAATAATATACAATATACTAAAGTCAATGAAAGAATTATAATAAAACTAATTATAATTATATAATTTTACAGCTTGAAGAGCAAGAGTAAAAGACTATGGAATTGCTATATGGGAGGTAAGGAACTATGACAGTGGATCAGGCAGTTAAAAAATTCAAATTAGAGCCACTTAACGTATATACGGCAAAGGCAAAAGCAAAGGAATTGAACGTGGATGAGGTATTGTACATGAACGTTCAAAAGAACAAATATGCCTATGTCGTAAAAGACGGCGCACGCGGATATGTGCTTTATCAGGATGAGAAAAGCATCTACACCAAGATGTACAAAGGTCTTAAGATGACTCCTCTCGAGCCGTAATCATACATATTCTTAATAAAAAACGGAGCTTTTCAAAGCTCCGTTTTTATTATTCCATATATTTGTTTTTATAGAAAAGCTTGACATGTTCTATCGATTTGTCATTCAATTCCAGCACAGCTGCTTCTGTGCGATTTTTGCTGTTGTTAATAAATGCATACCACTTCTCTTTCCTGTCCGGAAAGCAGGAAGTGTAATCCCGGATAATCATATCCGGATGTGCCTGACGTTCATTATCGAACAGAATTGAAGTATATGGCAGCACCTTCTGGATCTTACCTGCTTCAAACTCATACACCTTTTTCCGTGATGAGCGTTTTACGATCTTCGAGATCTCACAATCCCCGTTCACAAATATATACTCATACTCCAGCTCCTGCCGTGTCGCAGTAATAATCGTAAGAGCAATACCTATAATCAGAATCGACGGACCTACCCAGCCTGCTATAAACGTCCAGATCGCAAATCCCGCAACCATCAAAGCAGCGGATGCCAAAACAGGCATCCGGTCCTTTGCTTTTAATTTCTTTTGTACTGCGTATTCCGCATAACCTTCCAAGTTATTTACCATATTTACATTTCCTTTAATGACTCATCAATTGCCTTTGCTGCCTTCTTGCCGGCACCCATTGCAAGAATAACGGTTGCCGCACCTGTAACAACATCACCGCCGGCATACACGTGCTTGCGTGTACTCTCACCGGTCTCTTCATCGACAATGATACCGCCCCACTTCTGTGTCTCTAAGCCTTCGGTTGTCTGGCGGATCAGAGGATTTGGAGACTGACCGATTGCGATAACAACTGTCTCAACCGGAATAATCGTATTTGAACCCTCAATTGGCTGTGGACGTCTACGTCCGGAAGCGTCCGGTTCACCAAGTTCCTGTGCTACGACTTCAATACCGGTTACCCATCCATCTTCTCCATGGATTTCTACAGGGTTGTTAAGCAGTTTGAAGATTACACCCTCTTCCTTTGCATGCTCGACTTCTTCCTTACGGGCAGGTACTTCTTCTGCTCCACGACGATATACAATATACACTTCCTCTGCACCAAGTCTCTTAGCCGTTCTTGCTGCATCCATCGCTACGTTACCGGCACCGACAACCGCAACACGCTTGCCTACCTTGATAGGTGTTGGTACTTCGCCCTTCTTATAACCCTTCATCAGATTCACACGTGTTAAGAACTCATTTGCAGAATATACGCCAAGCAGATTCTCTCCCGGAATCCGAAGGAAGTTTGGAAGTCCGGCACCGGTTCCAAGGAACACAGCGTCAAATCCACGTGCAAACAGATCATCCACGGTCAGAGAACGTCCGATTACAACATTTGTCTCCAGATCTACACCAAGATCTGTAATATTCTCCAGTTCCTTTGCAACCAGAGATTTCGGAAGACGGAACTCAGGAATACCATAGCTCAACACACCACCGGCCTTATGTAATGCCTCAAAGATCGTTACGTCGTACCCCTTCTTTGCAAGCTCGCCTGCACAGGTAATACCGGCAGGACCGGAACCTACAACCGCAACACGCTTGCCGTTTTTCTCGATGTTCAACTCTGCCTTCTCACCATGTGCCATATGGTAATCTGCCACGAAACGCTCCAGACGTCCGATGGATACAGACTCACCCTTGATACCACGGATACACTTACCCTCGCACTGATTCTCCTGTGGGCAGACACGTCCACAGATCGCCGGAAGTGCATTCTCGCTTGTAATGATCTCGTATGCCTTCTCGAAGTTACCGGCAGCTACCTGCTCGATAAATCCGGGAATCGGTACATTTACCGGGCATCCGGTCATACAGGGTCTGTTCTTACAGTTAATACATCTGGTTGCTTCCTCCATTGCCATCTCGGCTGTATAACCGGTTGCAACCTCTTCAAAATTTTTATTTCGTACATTCGGATCCTGCTGTGGCATAGGAACCTTTGTTGGACTCATATTTGGCATCTTTCGTTCCCTCCTAATTCTGCATCTGATCTGCCTGAAGCTTCATCATACATTCATGTTCTTCTTCCTTAAAGAACGTCTGGCGCTTCATACACTGATCAAAATCAACCTCAAATCCATCGAAATCCGGTCCATCTACGCATGCAAACTTCGTCTCGCCACCAACTGTGACACGACATCCGCCACACATACCTGTACCATCAATCATGATCGGATTCAAAGAAACTGCGGTCGGAAGGTTATATTCCGGCTTCTTCGTGAGTGCTACAACGAACTTCATCATAATAAGCGGTCCGATTGCAATCGCATGATCATACTGCACACCAGCATCTAAAAGTTCCTGCAGCTTCTTCGTAACAACACCCTGCTCACCAAGGGAACCGTCATCTGTCATGATATATACATTATCACAGAACTTCTCAAACTTCTCCTTGAGAAGCACAAGCTCTGCGGTACGTCCACCGATAATCACATCCACCTTTGTACCCTGCTCGGCAAGTTTCTTTGCCTGCGGATAAAGCGGAGCTGCTCCTACACCACCTGCAACGCCAATCACCCGCTTCCACTCTTTGTTCAGTGGTGCCGGCTGTCCGAGTGGTCCAACAAAATCCTGAAGGTAATCGCCCTCATTCAATCTTGCCATCAGAGTTGTCGAATATCCAACTACCTGGAAAATGATCTCGACTGTATTGCGCTCGCGGTCAAAATCTGCAATTGTGAGAGGAATACGTTCACCATCTTCATCCACTCTGACGATGACAAACTGTCCTGCTTCGCAGCGTGCTGCTACATAAGGAGCTTCAATCTCCATCATGACAACAACCGAATTTAAGACTTCTTTTTTTACAATCTTATACATGGTCTACCCCTATCTCTTAAAAAATATACTTTCTACGCACCTGGTGCGTCATTATCTAAACTATTGTAGCACATTTACTTGTATAATAAAAGTTTTTCTTATACAATCTCATCAAAAAAGCTCTGTTTATGTAGAATCTCCGTCAATTCCGGCTGATCATCCTGCAAAACATATGCCATAATGCCCTTTCCTTCACTCATACGCACAGAAACGCCGAGCATATTCACAATGTCATCACAGAAATGCTTATCTGACATCATCACAACCAGTCTCCTGCAGAATGTTTCCTCTGCCAGTCGCACCACCGCATCCAGCACATACCGCACATGCTCATCGAAGCTTTCAAAACGCTCCACATACATCGTATCATCATAGACATCATAGGAAAACATTCCGGCAAGCCGTTCTTCCACCTGTCCATCATCCATGTGCATACCATCCTCAAACACAGCTACCACGCCGCCATTCTGGCATGTGTGTTCCAGATTCATCTCATACAGATACATCGGTGTCCGTTCCGAATACACCTTATATTTCACGCCAAGTGCCGTATTCACTTCATCTGCCAGACATAAAAGCAGATCCGGATCATCTTCCCGTATCCTTTCAATGCTTCGCGTATAATACCCTTCCTCGCCGGACAGATCATCCGGCACCACATCTGCATCTTCAAGTTCCGTAATATCAATATCGAGTTCCAGTGTCTGAAACACCTTTTCAAATCCTAATCCCTCGTAATATTCATCACGTTCCGGCATCAGAAATGTAAATGGACAGCCTTCCTCCTTCATATCTGCAAGCACATGTTTCATCATGGCATGCATGATTCCGCGTTCCCGATACTCCGGCTTCACTGCTACACCGACAATATAATAACACCGCTCCGTCCTTCCATCTATATTGATCATGTATGGATTCAGGTGGGTCATTCCAACCGGCTGACCATCCATATACGCCAGCAAAATACGATTATCCTTACACTTCTGTTCAAAATAATAATCCGCAAATGCTTCCGGATCATCAAAAATCTCATCCCACATCTGCCTGATTGCTATAAGCTCCTTCGGCTCACCCTGAAAATATTTCAGCGTACAACTGTCTCCGTCACTCATGGAAATTCAATATCCTCCCTGTTCTTCTATTATTTGTATATTATATTTATTATATTATTTGTAACACAAATCATACAAAATCCTATTCTCACAGGATTTTGTATGATTCACGACAGGCTTTGTCCCTTCACGCATCCCATACATCCCCGGCATGGACTGACTGACTCCGGTTCCTGGGAATCCGAAATCAAACGCGTTGCCCGGTAATCAAAATTATCAACTGTTTCAAGCAGACAGATTGCCTGTGCACTGATTCCCTGACCAGCACCGGTAAACCCCAGTCCTTCTTCCGTCGTAGCCTTCACATTGACCTGATTCATATCAATACCCAGACGCGCCGCAATATTTTCACGCATCCTCTCAATATAGGGTGCCAGTTTCGGTTTCTGTGCAATCACCGTCGCATCAATATTGCCAACGATATAATTCTCCGCATCCAAAAGCTTCTTCACTTCTTCCAGAAGCTTCATACTGTCCGCACCCGCATACGCCGGATCCGTGTCCGGGAAATGCTTGCCGATATCACCAAGTGCTGCTGCACCAAGAAGTGCATCCATAACCGCATGAACAAGCACATCTGCATCAGAATGCCCAAGCAGTCCCTTCTCATACGGAATTTCCACACCTCCGAGAATCAGTTTTCTGTCTTCAACTAATTTATGTACATCATATCCCATGCCAACTTTCATGGTCGTCCGTCTCCTTTATATGCAATATACAGCCGGTTCGCAGCAACCGCGATTTACATTTATTGATAGAACTATAATCTAACATATTTATTCTATAGATGCAAACCTTTCCTACAGCAAGTTTTTCATTTTTTTAGCTTTTTTGATATATACAAAACCAGCATTTCATTGTAAAATAATGCTGTGGTATGCATTTTTCGGCATACGGCACAATTTATACATAATGAGGAGGATTTTTATATGGGAAGATCTGGCGGCGGTGGCGGCGGTTTCAGCAGCGGCGGTCACGGTGGCGGCAGTCATCATGGAGCAAGTTTTAGTGGCGGCGGTAGTTTCCGAAGTGGCGGTGGTTCACGCGGAGGCGGTTTTGGCGGTGGCGGTTTTGGCGGCGGTCCAAGACCACACAGACCAGGGCCAGGGCCTAGACCTTACGATGATTATGGTCCGGGGCCACATTATCACGGAGGACCCGGTATGCCCCCTCCCCCACCACCAAGGAGAAGATATTATGGCGGCAGAACAACCTATGTATATGCAAATGGCGGTTCCGGAAGCAGTGCCGGCGGTGCATTTGTTACAATTATTCTGTTCATGCTCATCCTGATCATCTTCTCGAGCTACATGCAGTTTAATGGTGGATATACAGGCGGCACACTCAGTGACTCACGCATTTCAGAATATGCAGAGGATCAATACCAGTCAATCTTCAAAGGACGGGAAGATGGGCTGCTTCTAGTTGTAGACGAGAATGATAATGGTCAGTTCAAATACGGAGTCAAAGCGAACAGCATCATGGACACCTATGTGAATGATATGATTGGCGCTTATCAGAATAATTATAATGATGATCTTGGTGTTCAGCTAAAGGGCATGTTAGAGGATACTATACAGGCGATCAATGAGGATGGCGGCGTGACAAAGGTCAAGTCAGACAAAGCATTCGACTCTCATTGCTACCGTGATGATCTCAACTGGATCGATACGAAGAACAACGTCGTAACCGGAGCACAGGAATTCTATGATGCAACCGGTATTCAGTTCTATGTTCTGTTCGTCAAGACAAGAACAATTGCACGTGCAACAAACCATTCTGCCGGTGTATTCAAGGTTTTGATCATTGCAGCAGCAGTTGTAATCGTAGTCTGCATCCTCTTCTCCTGGTGGAAGAAGCGCACTGCACAGAAGAATAAAGAACAGGAAGATCTTGAGCGTACACTCAAGACACCGCTTGAAACCTTCGGAAGCACACCGATGGATGATCTGAAAGCCAAATACGATGATCCGGACAATAACAAGAAGGAATAAATTTTAACAACTCATATGTCTGTAGTATCGACGCAGACAGGAAAAGGACCTGTACAGATTTTGTACAGGTCCTTTTGTTATTCGCACCATTTATTATTCTTATTATGCTATTACCATGAAGTCGCAATATCTAACTGATTCGGATCCGATGCAGCAAAACCGCCGGTATCAACGACTATCGCTGTTCCAAGGCTGCTTTCCACAAGGCTTCCTCTCGGATGTGTGTTCAGATCCGCGGCAACCATCACATACTCACCATACATCTTCACGCCATCCTCACGTACCCAATATTGATCATTATATCCCATATTCTGCATGATATCCACAACGCCGCTCATGTTCAGATTATAGTATGTCTCTTTGCCACTCGGCCCATAATTCACACCCTTGGACGCTGTCAGCTTTCCATCACCTGTGACATTCTCATACGTTACTGTCTGTGTATGTACCGTTGTCTTTGCTGCATTCTTTGCCGCATAAAACTCCCGTACGGATGCTAAGAAGCTCTCATAGTTTGCCTGAACAGCCTTTGCCTTCTCCATCTCATCCTGTGCTTTCAGTGATGGCTTGATCTCTTTCCGGACCGGCAACGTATTCACGTATGTCATGAGCTCGGACATTTCCGTTGTCTGTTTTGTCTCCACCAAAGACTTCACCATACCGGCATTGCGAACCAGTGATTTATCTACCATGTCCGTAAGTGCCAGATTCATCTGGAACTTCGGTGTCTGCTTCGTTACAAGTACAGCTGCGCTGTTGTCTGCAACCGCAAATGTGTCGACCGCTTCTCTTATGTTCTCCTGCGTCGTAACCGCTGCCAGCACAACCGTCTCTGTCGTTCTGGCCGGAACCGGCGCCTCTGCAAGTACCTCTGCTACCTTCTCGTTTGTTGTGTTATTGGTTTTGTAATCTTCCAATATTGTTGGTGCGTATAAACATACTGCTAAGATCATTACAAATCCTATCATTAGCTTATCGATGTTTAATCTCATCATCTCACTCCTTTACAAAAAACCGTTTGTCTGCAACAAACTTCCCCTATTTAACCGCAAAAATATTAAGTTGTCAATACATTTTTGAAATTTTTTCGAAATATTTGAAACATTTTTGTAACATTTTTCGATATTTTGTTACGATTCTCGTCGAATTTTTCCAGTATAATTATAGAATATACAGAAAAGAATTTTCTTCGACAGACAATATATTACAAAATGTTACAATGTCCAGCACCGGATATCCGCCACCGGTCGCAAGATAAAGGCATAAAAAAAGATGCGTTAAACGCACCTTATATGTCGCTTCTGATTAATTGCAGAAATAAAAAAATAGCGGAAGGGGGATTTGAACCCTCGACACCACGGGTATGAACCGTGTGCTCTAGCCAACTGAGCTATCTCG
>USFH01000077.1 GCA_900553925.1 uncultured Clostridium sp. | reverse complement strand
GTTTGCAATTTTTCTTGTGCAGACGTTTTAAATGGTTCTTATTAAAGCGTTTCTCCATACTGCGGAGTTCTTTTCTATAATCAAGTACTTTTTTCGCAAGCTTCGAATCACCATTGTCGAGAGCTGCAATTGTCGTTTGATACATCACTTCCACTGCATCAATTCCTCTGGCAAGCTCTTCCACGGCGTCCTTTGAAAACTTATATTTTCCTTCGAATTTTGCACGGAGCACTGGTGTAATATCCTCGCATCGTTTACTGACACGGGCGATATCGGTTAATACATACATAAGTCCGGCTGTTGTGGAGGACTGTTCTTCCGTAAGCGAACCTGTCGAAAACATGCTGGAAATATAGCTGACGGTATCTTCATCAATCTGGTCTACCAGCTTTCCATCTTCTTCGAGATTTGTAAGTGCTTTGCTATCATTGTTTAAAACGATTGCCTTCATATTCCCGATCATTTCAGCCACAAGATGTCCGGCGCGGCGGATTTCCTGTGAGACAAGGTACATTGCGGCAACCGGCTGTCCAATGACATTGCGGTCAAGAAAACTCTTTGTTTTGTCGTCGCTTACAACCGCCTTCTTGTCATCTCGGACAATAAACATAACAATCTTCACCATAACCGGAAGAAGCGGCAGCCAGATCAGAGTATTGATGATATTAAAGCTCATATGTGCATTTGCAATCTGACGTGATATCACATCGAGTTCATTTCCCTTTGGCGAGATCATCTCAACAAACTTTGCAAATGGCTTGATGATCCAGATAAAGAGAAAGGAACCGGTAATATTAAACACGCTATGTGCAATCGCACAGCGCTTTGCATCCTTGGACTGTCCGATACTTGCAAGCAATGCTGTAATTGTTGTACCAATGTTATCACCGAGCAGAATCGGGATTGCACCAACTAATCCGATCACACTCGCACCATCCGGACCTGCCTGTGATGCGAAGCTCTGCAATACTGCAATCGTTGCGGAGCTGCTCTGTACAACGAGTGTCATAAGCAAACCAACGCCAACTCCGAGTACCGGAATATTGCTGACTTTTTCCATCATATTGATAAATACCGGGCTTGTTGCAAGCGGCTTCATGACATCACCCATCATCTCGATACCAACAAACAACAAACCGAATGCGAAGATTGTCTGTCCGACAAACTTTATCTTCTCTTTCTTTGCAATAAATGCAATCAGAAATCCGATAAATACAATCGGCATAATGTAATCACTGATTTTAAATGCCATCAACTGTGCGGTCATTGTTGTTCCGATGTTTGCACCGAATATAACGGAGATACCCTGCTTTAAGGACATCAATCCGGCACTGACAAAACCAATTACCAATACAGTTGTCGCACTGGAGCTTTGCAGGACTGCCGTTACAAGTGCGCCCGCCAACATTCCGCACACGGCATTTCGTGTAAGTACTCCCAACACCTTCTTCATTTTGTCTCCGGCTACCTTCTGGAGTGATTCACTCATCATATTCATTCCGAATATAAAAAGCGCCAGACCTCCCAGCAAACCGAACACAGTCGCCATACTTTCGTTCATTTTGATTCTTCCTTCCTCTTTTGGGCCTTTTTTGTTGATTTAAAAGCCGGTCTGCAAGCGTTTCCCGTGAGCACAATGGCTTTTATAGCTTGAATAATATCGAAATATAGAGTCTGATTCTATCAATAGAAGGTAAAGAATTGTTAAATCTATGTAAAGTGATTTTACTAATCTACAAAATGCACTTGCATAAAGTGTTTTAAGCCCCTATACTATCCGTGTATGAGTATTCATCATACACGATGTATTTCCAATACAGTCTTATAAGGTGATTACCAAAAGAAAGGATTTTCTAATATGAAGGGCTATAAATATACAGTCAATAAACGGCGAGCAAACCGGCTTGCCTATCGGTTTCTGGGATTAATTTTTCTCCTTGTTGCTACCTTGCAGGTGTTTACAATGATACATGGCTATGCCAAACATATGGTATTAACCTCGTTGTTTGTGACATTTGTAGGTGCTTACGGAATCTATCTCGTATTGATGTCCTTCCGAAAGCAGGCGTTTTCAGCTACGTATATCTTCGATGATACCGGATTTACAATCGAGCACAAATATGGCACGACGCATTACGACTTTGACCAGATCAAACATGTGACGATGGTTATTCCGGATGAAAGCATGATTTTTTATATTCTCAATGTATTTACAGAGAAGGAACGCTATACGATTTCGTTTATGATGCAGAAGGAATTATGTGAAAATATCTATGATTTTATGCATGAACGCTTACCAAAAAAAGACACGGAAGATTAGTTCCGTGTCTTTTTTCTCCTTATGAAAATATATGGAGCTGAGGGGAATCGAACCCCTGTCCGAAAGCTCTTCCATTACAGCTTCTCCCATTACAGTTTGTATATTGGATTTCCCATATAAAAGCGCCTACAAACAGGCTTTTCTACATGGTAGCTTCATGAATTTTCCGATACCGCAAAGCTTAAGCACCGGAGTTTCCCACTAAGTCGATGCCAGGATTCTAAGTCGTGGGGAACCTAGAGCTGACAGCTGCCAATTAGGCAGCGAACGCGTAATTTTCGTCTGCGTTTATATTTATTTTCCAAGTTTTAGCGTGGTCCTGGTCCACGAATGGCTACTGTAATTTCTAAACCCCCGTCGAAACCAGTACAACCCCTGGTTTTTCTGACGAAAATCTATCTATATATCACACCGGGTGGTGCATATATCATCTGTTATTTTGCATCTGTTGCAGAAGCATCTGACGCCGTTGCGTCTGTATCACTGGATGTTGGGAATACGGAACCAGCATAGTTCGCTGCCCAATACTGCTGTGCCCAGTAATCATATGCCGAAACATTCATCGTTTTGTTCGCAAGACGTACATCATAATTCTTTTGATACATATGTCTTCCAAGAGGAAATCCTACAAGTGCACCAAGAATGGCTGCACATACGAGAATCTCTACAACCTGTTTCGCTTTTTCCTTCTTCTGTATCTTCTTTCGGTTCTTCTTCTCTTCCTTATAACGGTCGACCTTTGCCTGACTCATATGTTCTTACCTATCCTATCCCAGATTTCTTATCTTGAAATCGCGCTCTGCTTCCCGCTTCATATCTTTCTTCGCGATATCTTCCCGTTTATCGTACAGCTTTTTGCCTCGCGCCAGTCCAATCTCGACCTTCACAAGACTATCCTTAAAATACACCTTAAGCGGAACCAGTGTATAGCCTTTCATCTTCTGCTGTCCAATCAACTTGTTGATCTCGTAGCGGTGTAAAAGCAGTTTACGGATCCGGAGTGGATCTTTGTTGAAGATATTCCCCTTCTCATAAGGGGAAATATTCATCCCATAGACGAAAACTTCGTCTCCTTCTACCCGGATAAAAGCCTCCTTGATACTGCACTTCCCGAGCCGGAGCGACTTGACCTCTGTACCAACTAAAGCAATCCCAGCCTCGTAGGTATCCTCAATAAAGTAATCATGATATGCTTTCTTGTTATTGGCGATCAGTTTCGTCCCTTTCTGCTTTGCCACTATTTTCAACTCCTTCTATATTACCATCAATTAATGAAAAATCAATGGTTTTCTTAATTTTATCACATTTTAACACTTTTATCCGTACTTTGTCACCTAATTGGTACTTCTTTTTCGTTTTCTCACCGACCATGGCATAATCCTGTTCGTTGAAATAATAGAAGTCATCGTACATATACGCTACAGAGACTGCACCTTCCACTGTATTATCCAATTCCACAAAAATATAGTTTGAGGTAACGCCTGAGATCACTCCATCGAATTCTTCCCCGATATGCTCCGACATATACTCGATTTCTTTTAGCTTGATGACATCCCGCTCTGCTTCATCTGCCCGTCGTTCCTTGGCGGAATTGTCATTTGCAACAGTTGGCAGAATATGCCGGTAATGTGCAATCCGCTTCTCGGTCAGTTCACCATGCAGGTTCTCCTTGATGATCCGGTGGATCTGCAAATCCGGGTATCGGCGGATTGGCGAGGTGAAATGGCAGTAATACTTGCAGGACAGCCCGAAATGTCCGGTACATTCTGTCGAGTATCGTGCCTGTTTCATCGAGCGGAGCATCATCTTACTAATCAGTGCCTCATACGGCTTGCCTTCAATCTCATCGAGTATTTTCTGCAGTTCCTTTGGATGAGTCTCGTCTCTCGACGCCTTGATAAATAATCCAAAATTATTGATGAATGCCGCTAAGATATCAATCTTCTCTTCATCCGGATGCTCGTGGATACGATATTCAAACGGCAACTCCTGCCAGAAATAATCTTCCGCAATCGTTTCGTTGGCTGCGAGCATAAAATCCTCAATAATCTTCGTTGCAGGATTCCGGTCGTATGGTTTGATCTCAACCGGCTTATGGTTTTCATCTACAATAATCTTCGTCTCTGCTACATCAAAATCAATTGAACCACGTTTGCGACGGTTCTCACGAAGAATCTTGGAAAGCTCCAGCATCAGATCAAACATCGGAACGAGCGGCTCATACCGCTTTAATACTTCTTCATCATTACGCTCCAGGATTTTCTCAACGTTCGTGTAAGTCATCCGCTCATCGACATGCAGAATACCTTCACATATTGTATGATCCAACAGCTTGCCTTTCTTATCAAATTTCATCACACAGCTTAAAGTCAGACGATCCGTACCTGCATTTAAAGAACAGATGCCGTTCGATAATTTGTGTGGAAGCATCGGGATAACGCTATCCACAAGATAACAGCTTGTACCTCGTTTCAAGGCTTCTTTGTCAAGTGGGGATTTCTCCTTTACATAGTGGGATACATCCGCAATATGTACACCTAACGTATAGATGCCGTCTTCATAGGATAAGGTAATTGCATCATCTAAGTCTTTCGCGTCTTCTCCATCGATCGTCACAGTTGGAAGGTCGCGGAAATCCGTACGTCCGGCGAAATCCGCCTCATCCACTTCATCCGGGATATCCTTCAGGGAATCCATGACCTTATCCGGATATTCCACAGGAATATCATATGCGCGGACAACCGAAAGTATGTCTGTACCAGGATCGTTTACATGTCCTAATATTTCGATGATCTCGCCTTCCGGAGATTTGTGGTTTTCGCCGTAATTCGTAATCCGGCAGACAACCTTGTGCCCAGTCATGGCACCCATGGAATCTTTCTTCGCGATGAAAATATCATCAGCTACCTTCTGGTTATCCGGGATGACGAAACCGAAGCTCTCCTGTTTATCATAAGTTCCCACGATTGTTTCAAGCCCACGCTTTAATATCTGTACAACCTTCGCTTCGGTGCTTTTTCCCTGCTTCGTATAGGAATCCGGTACAATCATAACACGGTCTCCATGAAATGCACCCATGGAGAACTTTGCCGGAATAAAGAAATCATCCTTGTAACCTTCTACCCGGACAAATCCATATCCCTTTTTGTTGCCGATAAAATCACCGACTAAGAATTTATCTTCAAGTTTCTTGTATTTGCCCTTCGGCGTAACTGTGATCTTTCCTTCTTCCACAAGTTCGCCTAAGGCTTCTTCGACGCGCTTTTTGTCTGCATCTCCCACCTGAAGCAGGAAACGGATATCCTTTAAACGCATCGGTTTGTACTGTTCATCACAGATAAAATCATATAATTTCTGTTTGATTCGTTCTCTTTTTTCTCCCATAGTAACGCCTCCCAAAAAAATAAGCTGCTTCGATATAAAGCAGCTTGTAAAAATCTAAATGAATTTTGATGACAGGAGCAAAGCAAGTACAAAATATAAAATGCCAAGAACGACTGTAATCTTCTTCATTACGGATTCTTTGGACTTACCTTTGTTCTTGCTCCAGTAGGTATCAGCACCGCCGCCGCTGATTGCACCGGACAAACCGCCTTTTCCTTCCTGCATCATTACAATAACTGCCAGAATAACTGATATAACCAAAAACACTATAATTAACGCTGTCTTCACGATAGTTCCTCCTTAATATATTAACTCATACTTGCATATATTACCATAAGAATTTTGTAAATTCAATATTAATTTTACAAAAAAATTAAATTATATGCGAATGATTAATTTTCAGAACTATGTGTGCAGTTATCCGGGCTCAAATCCTGAATGCTGAGGATTAGTTGGAGCTTGCATTGTAGATGGCAAGTTTACCAAGTTCCTCCTCAATCCGGAGCAGCTGGTTGTACTTCGATGTACGGTCTGAACGGCACGGTGCTCCGGTTTTGATCTGTCCGGCATTCACAGCGACCGCCAGGTCCGCGATGAAGGAATCCTCGGTCTCACCGGAGCGATGCGAGATCACCGTGTTATAGCTTGATTTCTTCGCCAGTTCAATCGCATCCATCGCCTCCGTCAGTGTACCGATCTGATTGTATTTGATCAAAATTGCATTTGCAATGCCATCCTCAATTCCCTTCTTTAGCCGTCCGACATTCGTGACAAAGAGATCGTCCCCGACAAGCTGTACTTTATCTCCAAGCCGGAACGTAAGTACCTTCCAGCCTTTCATATCGTTTTCATCAAGCCCATCTTCAATCGAGTAAATCGGATATTTCCCGATCAGATCCTCGTAATACTGTACCATTTCTTCCGAGTTCCGGTAAATCTCCCTGCCTGCCATACGGCTTTCACCCGGGAAATAATAAAGCCCGCTCGTCTCGTCATACAACTCACTTGCTGCAGCATCAATGGCAATCTTCACATCTTCATACGGCTTATATCCTGCCTCTTTGATTGCAAGCACAAGATAGTCCAGTACCTCCGCAGAGGTTGCAAGATTCGGTGCGAAACCACCTTCGTCACCTACGCCGTTTGAAAGCCCATTCTCATGCAGTACGCGCTTTAAGGTATGATAGATTTCCGCACTCATCTCCAGACAATGCTTGAACGAATCCGCGCCGACCGGGGCAATCATAAACTCCTGCAGATCCACTGTGTTATCCGCATGACAGCCACCATTTAATATATTCATCATCGGAAGCGGCATTTTCTTCGCATTGATTCCTCCGATATACCGGTATAATGGTATACGAAGTGAATTTGCTGCCGCACGGGCAACTGCCAGTGACACTCCTAAGATGGCGTTAGCACCAAACCTGGATTTATTCTCTGTACCATCCGATTCTGTCAGACATTTGTCAATCAAAGCCTGATTGAACACATCCACGCCAACGAGCCGGTCGCTGATCCGCGTATTGACGTTCGTCACTGCTTTCTCCACACCTTTTCCCATATATCTTCGCTCATCATCGCGCAGCTCGTGTGCCTCATATTCTCCGGTCGAAGCGCCGGAAGGCACCGATGCGATCGCTGCCGCACCGCTTTCTGTGACGACTTCTACTTCCACCGTTGGATTGCCACGTGAATCCAGTATTTCTCTTGCGTGTATATATTTGATCCGATCCATCCAAATCAGCCTCCCAAAATTTTTACATCTAAGCTAATTATTTCCGAATCAGAGTTTTTTATACATTCAATTGTATATAGAAATCTGTGCAGACACAATAAAAAAGTTCTGTAACTATTTTTGTTACAGAACTTTTCGATTTTTTTAATCCCGGAATTTGATCTCACCGGTTGTATAATCCATATTGTCCACAATCGCAAGGGATTCCAGATGGTATCCAAGATTTCGGATTACCTGTCCACCCGGCTGGAAGCCCTTCTCGATTGCGATACCGATACCTGCTACCTCTGCGCCGGCGGATTTTACGATTGAAATAAGTCCCTGAAGCGCACAGCCGTTCGCAAGGAAATCATCGATGATCAGGACTCTATCCTCAGGGTCTAAGAATTTCTTCGATACAATAACCTGATTCTTGCACTTGTGTGTGAAAGATTCTACCTCTGCCACATATACATCACCTTCGATGTTGATGCTCTTCGACTTCTTCGCGAAAATCACCGGTACATCAAAATGTCTTGCGACGATACAGGCGATGCCGATGCCGGATGCTTCGATCGTCAGGATCTTATTGATCTTCTCCTCTGCAAACCGGCGCTTGAACTCCTCGCCGATCTGATCGAACAGGCGGACATCCATCTGATGATTCAGAAAGCTATCGACCTTCAGTACATTTCCTTCTTTTACTATGCCATCCTTCAGGATGCGTTCCTCTAGAAAATTCAATCTTCTTTCCTCCTGCTATTGTGCACTGTCGGAGACATCGGATGTACAATGCATACATCTGGTTGCTTTGATGTCGATCTCTCCGTAGCAATATGGGCATTTTCTGGTAAGCGGAGCTGCTTCCTCCTCTTCCTTCTTATGACCAAGTGACATCACTTTGTTCACACCTTTAATCAGGAGGAATAAAATGAGTGCCATGATCAGGAAGTTGATGATGGAGGAAATGAAATCGCCATAATTAAAAGTTGCACCGTTGATGGTAAACTGTCCACCAATCACAACGCCGCCATTTTCATCTGTCTTACCTGTAATTGCTGCAATCAGCGGTGTGATAAAATCATTCGTCAGCGCAGATACAATATTCTGAAATGCGGCACCGATGATAACACCGATTGCTAAGTCCATCACATTGCCCTTTAAAGCAAATTTCTTAAATTCTTCAATAAATTTCTTCATATCTGTAGTCCCTTCTCTTATAGTATCTTAAAACCTATACGATTTATCTACAGCATAGGAATCAATTATCTTACGATCAATGACTTCCCTGTCATCTCTTCCGGCTGTGGAAGTCCCATGATCTCAAGTAATGTCGGAGCGATATCAGCTAAGCATCCACCCTCACGAAGCTTTACGCTGTCGTCGTAATTTACAAGGATAAATGGAACCGGGTTGGTTGTATGTGCCGTATGAGGTGCCTTTGTCTTGTAATCAATCATCTGCTCTGCATTTCCGTGGTCTGCACAGATAAAGAGAACGCCGTCTACTTCCTTGATTGCTTCTACCGCAGTTCCTACACACTGGTCAACTGTCTCAACAGCTTTTACAGCAGCAGGGATCACACCGGTATGTCCTACCATATCCGGGTTCGCAAAGTTGATGATAATAACATCATACTTGCCGGAACGGATCGCTGCGTTCAGCTTCTCGGATACTTCCGGTGCACTCATCTCTGGCTGAAGATCGTAAGTTGCAACGGCCGGAGACTTTACAAGTACTCTGTCCTCATCCTTGTTCGGTTCTTCCACACCACCGTTGAAGAAGAATGTAACGTGTGCATATTTCTCTGTCTCAGCAGTACGAAGCTGCTTCAAACCGTTTGCAGCAAGATACTCGCCAAGTGTATTCTTGATTTCCTGCTTCTTGAAAGCGATGATCTTGTTCGGGATAGACTCATCGTAATCCTTGAAGCATACATATGTCAGTGGAAGCTTTCCACCCTTACGCTCAAATCCTGTAAACTCATCTGCACAGAACGCTCTTGTGATCTCACGTGCGCGGTCCGGACGGAAGTTAAAGAAGATAACGGAATCGTTTGCCTTTACGGTTGCAACCGGCTTTCCATCTGTCTCGATAACAGTAGGAAGAACAAATTCATCTGTCTTATCATTTGCATAAGAATCTGCAACTGCCTGTACAGGATCTGCAGCCTTTACGCCCTCGCCATATACCATAGCTGCATAAGCCTTCTCTACACGATCCCAGTTGTTATCACGATCCATTGCATAGTAACGTCCGGATAAAGAAGCAATCTTTCCAACACCGATCTCTTTCATCTTCTTTTCCAGTTCTTCGATAAATTCTTTTCCGGATGCAGGAGGTGTATCACGTCCGTCTAAGAATGCATGAACATATACCTTGCTCAGTCCCTGCTTCTTTGCCATCTCAAGCAGTCCGTAAAGATGTGTAATATGACTGTGCACACCACCATCGGAAAGAAGTCCCCACAGATGCAGGTCCGAATCATTTTTCTTACAATTATCCATGGCTGCAAGCAGTGCCTTATTCTCGAAAAAGTCACCGTCTTCGATTGCCTTGGTAATTCTGGTCAGATCCTGGTAAATAATGCGACCG
>USFH01000076.1 GCA_900553925.1 uncultured Clostridium sp. | reverse complement strand
TCCGGCTGCAGCTGACACGTCTGCATGGTAATGCACCGACGGCGAAGCTGGTAGGTGGTTTTGGATATCTTGAATCTACAGGAAAACCTGTGATGTCAGCCGGACAGATGCAGGCAGGAGATTTGCTTGATGTTACTTTGCATGACGGAAAGATTCATACCACAGTCGTTTCGGTGGAAGCAGATACAAATAGTGTACAAGGAGAATAAAACAATATGGCTGAAGAGAAGAAGGAATTGAACATAGAGGAAGCATTTGCCAGATTAGAAGCGATCAACAAGCTTCTGGAAAATCCCGCTACAAATCTGAAAGATTCCATGACATTGTATGCAGAAGGCGTGGAGCTTGCAAATGCCTGCAAAGAAGAGCTTGCGGGTGTGGAAAAGGAGATAAAGATATTAGATGAGATATAGTGCACAGGCAATTGAAGAGATGATCGAACCATATATGCCGGCAGAAGAAGGATATCAGAAGACTGTGCTTGCCGCGATGAATTATGCGGTGAAGGCAGGTGGGAAAAGACTCCGTCCGATGATGCTCCGGTTGTGCTATGAGATGTTTGCGAAGACGAAGGATGAAGAGGTCGTACGCCCGTTTATGGCGGCGATGGAGATGATCCATACATATTCTCTTGTACATGATGACCTTCCTGCGATGGATAATGATACGCTTAGGCGGGGACTTCCAACGGTTCATGTGCAGTTTGGTGAGGATATGGCGATTCTTGCCGGGGATGCACTGCTTAATCTTGCATATGAGACGATGTGCAGGGCATTTCTTGTAAAACCGGGAGATGTGAATGTGGAGAAGGCTTTTCTCACGATGGCGAAGAAAGCCGGAATCTATGGCATGGTAGGCGGGCAGGTGCTCGATGTGGAACGGGCAGGAAAGCCGATGGATGAGGATCAGCTTGCGTTTATATATGAGAATAAGACGGGTGCGCTTATCGCAGCGGCCTGTATGAGTGGTGCGTATCTTGCGGGAGTGGATGCCACGATGGCTGCGCAGATTGAAGAGATGGCATACGCAGTAGGGCTTGCCTTTCAGGTGCAGGATGATATTCTGGATCTGATCGGTGATGAGGCTGTGATTGGAAAACCAACACATTCCGATGACAAAAATCATAAGATTACCTATGTGACAGTGCATGGCATGGAGAAAGCCAGGGCATATGTGAAAGAGATGTCGAATAAGGCAATCGGAATATTGGAGAAAATGGAAGTATGGGATGAGGAAGCCAAGGGTGATATGATCGTGCTTGTAAAAAGCCTGATAGATCGGGACCGTTGACGAATCGCATATATTTCATGGCGGGATAATAAAATGCAGATTTTAGATAGAATCACAAAGGAAAATGATATCAAAGAGATAGACAGACAGGAATATCCGGAGCTGGCACAGGAAATCCGGGAATTCCTGATTGAGAAAGTGAGTGAACATGGCGGTCATCTGGCTTCGAACCTCGGTACGGTTGAGCTTACGATGGCACTTCATGCGGTTATGAATTTCCCGGAGGATAAGCTGATCTTCGATGTGGGGCATCAGTCTTATACCCATAAGATTCTGACCGGTAGGAAGGAACTGTTTGACTCTTTAAGACAATATGATGGATTGAGCGGATTCCCCAAAAGGGCAGAGAGTCCGTGTGATGCATTTGATACGGGACATAGTTCTACCGGTATTTCAGCAGCAATGGGATATGCTGTGGCGCGGGATATGCGCGGTACGGATGAGAAAGTTGCAGTTATCATTGGCGACGGATCCCTGACCGGCGGTATGGCGTATGAGGCGCTGAACGGGTTAGCACAGCTTAAGACGGGCTGTGTTGTGATCATCAATGATAACGAGATGTCGATCGACCGGAATGTCGGTGGACTATCCAAATACCTGAATGAGATCCGGCTTGGAAATGCATATAATGAATTAAAAACCGGAGTAGAGAGCAGCCTGCTCGGTTCGAAAGCGGGAACAAGGATTGCGAAGATCCTGAAACGTTCGAAGGATAATATAAAACAGTTTTTCGTTCCGGGGATGTTCTTCGAGGAATTGGGCATTACCTATGTTGGACCGATTGACGGACATAATATAAATCAGATGATCCAGATCTTCCAACAGGCATTCCGGCTGGAAAAACCGATTATCATACATGTAAAGACCAAAAAAGGAAAAGGCTATGGCTATGCAGAACGGCATCCGGATTACTTTCATGGAATCGCACCATTTGATCCGAAGACCGGGAAGGTACTCGAGCCGAAGAAGACGAGCTGTTATACGGATATTTTCGGAAGGAAACTTGTTGCACTTGGACGGGAACATGAAGATCTTGTGACAATCACGGCAGCTATGGCGCAGGGAACCGGATTATCCAGGTATCAGGAAGCATATCCGGATCGATTTTTCGATGTCGGAATTGCGGAACAACACGCTGTAACGTTCGCGGCAGGTATGGCGGCGGCAGGGCTTGTGCCGGTTGTGGCAGTATATTCGTCTTTTTTGCAGCGGGCGTATGATCAGATTCTGCATGATGTGTGTCTGCAGAAGCTGCATGTGATATTTGCGATCGACCGTGCCGGACTGGTCGGACAGGATGGAGAGACGCATCAGGGAATCTATGATGTGGCATATCTGTCCCATATGCCGAACATGACAGTACTGGCACCGAAGAACCGGTATGAGCTTGAGAAGATGCTGGAATATGCTTATTCCTGTGACGGACCGGTGGCAATCCGTTATCCGAGAGGAAGTGCGTACAAGGGACATGCCGATGCGCTTGCGAAGATAGAAACCGGAAGAAGCGAAGTGCTTGAGGAGGCAGACGAGGTATGTGTGTTTGCCTGCGGACATAAGATGGAAGAGGCAGACCGGCTTGTCAATATGCTGAAAGAAAGGCAGATACCGGTGACACTTGTGAATGTGCGGTTCATGTCAGAAGTCGATGAGGCGCTCGTTGGACGGCTGGCACAGACACACCGGATATTTGTGACATTAGAGGATGCCGTATGGGATGGCTCGTATAGTGAGCGTCTGCTTACGTTCCTTGCTTGTCATAAGAGTCCGGATAGTTATACGTTCCTGAGTGGTGCAATCCCACGACAGAGTGTCCCACAGGGATCGATCCGGGAGTTATGTGCAGCAATGAAGATCGATGCGGAAAGTCTGCTTGCGAAGATCGAAGCAGCAAGAGGATGAGAATATGGAAAAACAGAAAAAACAACGACTCGATGTGCTGCTTGTGGAAAAAGGGCTTGCACCATCGCGCGAGAAGGCAAAAGCCATTATTATGGCAGGAATCGTATATGTAGATGGAAACAAAGAGGATAAGGCAGGAACAACATTTCCGGAACAGGCGGTAATTGAGGTCAAAGGAAAGACATTGCCGTATGTGAGCCGGGGTGGACTGAAACTGGAGAAGGCGATGCAGCAGTTCCCGATTACGCTCGCAGATAAGGTGTGTATGGATGTTGGTTCATCCACGGGAGGATTTACGGATTGCATGCTGCAAAATGGTGCAGTAAAGGTATACGCGGTGGATGTCGGACACGGACAGCTTGCATGGAAACTTAGAAATGATCCCAGAGTGGTCTGTATGGAGAAGACAAATATCCGTTATGTCACACCCGAAGATATCGAGGAACTCGTGGAGTTTTCCTCTATTGATGTTTCGTTTATTTCGCTCACAAAGGTGCTGCTTCCGGTGAAAAATCTGTTGACAGATAACGGACAGATCGTGTGTCTGATCAAGCCGCAGTTTGAAGCAGGTCGTGAGAAGGTTGGAAAGAAAGGCGTGGTGCGGGACCGGAAGGTGCACGAGGAGGTTATCCGGATGGTGATGGACTATGCAGCTTCGATTGAGCTGTATCCGCTTGCACTTGATTTCTCCCCGGTGAAGGGACCGGAGGGAAATATAGAGTATCTGTTATTCCTTTCGAAGAATAAAGAAGATATGGCAGTCATGGATGATACATCCATTGATATAGATGCAGTTGTTACAGCTTCCCATGAGACATTGGACAAAAACCAGATAGAGGAAACAGGCAATGAATAAATTTGTAATCGTCGCGAATTCAGATAAGGATATCAATTTAAAACTTTCCCAGGATATCGTTGCCTATATTGAGGACAAGGGTGCCCAGGCGGTTGTTGTGAGTGATATGGAAAAGGACTACGAAAATGCAACAATCCGGGCGGAATTTCTCGAGGATGCAGAGGCTGTAATTGTGCTTGGCGGAGACGGAACAATGCTTCGTGCAGCACATGGAATCGGAACGTATGACGTTCCGCTTATGGGAATCAATCTTGGAACGCTTGGGTTTCTGACCGAGGTGGAAGAGGCAAATGCCCATAAGGCAATTGACCGGCTTATAGCCGGGGAGTATGACATAGAAAAGCGAATGATGATTGAAGGAAAAACAGGAGATACCTGTTATGCATGTCTGAACGATGTGGTAATCACGCGTGCAGGCTTCTCCAGAATTATCGGGCTTAAAATCTATGTCAATGATCAGCTGTTAGATACATATGAGGCAGATGGTGTAATCGTTGCAACACCGACCGGATCAACAGGATATAATCTGTCCGCGGGTGGTCCGATCATCAGTCCGAAGGCAAGGGCAGTTGTAGTTACGCCGATATCACCGCATTCGCTTACCTCCAAGAGCGTTGTGTTTGACAGTACAGACCGTATTCGGATTAAGGTTGTGAAGAAGCGGAGAACGCAGGAGACAGAGGCAATCGTTTCCTTTGATGGTGAGGATAATATCGAGTTATCAGCAGGTGAGAGTGTAGAAGTGACCTGCGCGGCGAGAGAAATCTGTCTCATAAAAATGTATGATCGAAGTTTCTATAGTGTATTGCGTGAGAAGATAGGCGGAGCTTAGATAAGGCTTAACAGACAAGAAAAGGAGTAAAAGCCATGAGTAAGCAGAAAAGACAGCAGGCATTACTGGAATTGATATCGGAATATGAAATCGACACGCAGGAAGAACTCACCAGACGTCTGCAGGCGCTTGGGTTTGAAACCACACAGGCAACTGTATCGAGAGATATACGGGAATTGAAGCTTGAGAAGATTGCCTGCGAGGGCGGGCACAGATATGCGACCGGGTTAGAACCGGAGACAGGAACACATGCGTCATATCAGCATGTATTAACTTCCTGTATCACATCCATAGATGCTGCACAAAATATTATTGTCGTGAAGACAGTTTCCGGCATGGCAATGGCAGTTGGTGCGGCCATTGATCATTTGTCGATTGATGGAATCTTAGGGTGTATTGCAGGTGATGACACATTGTTTCTTGCTATACGGGATGAACACCAGGCAGCAGGAATTATTGGAGAGATAAAAAATGTTGTTGACAATGCACATTAAAAACATAGCGCTGATTGAGGAAATCGACATTGATTTCAAGGATCAGTTAAATATTCTGACCGGCGAGACAGGTGCCGGTAAATCCATTATCATCGGATCTCTGGGAATCTGTCTCGGGGGCAGATTTCCGAAGGAATTGTTACGGGATGACAAAAAGGATGGACTGGTGGAGCTTACATTCTCCGTAGACCAGCCGGCAATCCGGGAGGCACTTGAGAATCTGGATGTCACACTCGATGACAGTGATGAATTGCTTATAACAAGACGGCTGTCACCAAATGGAAGAACCGTAAACCGTGTGAATGATGCGACGGTGACAGTAAACCGGTTAAAGGAGATCGCGTCGCTGCTGATCAATTTACATGCCCAGCATGAACAGCAGACGCTGTTGAAGCCTGCAAAGCATCTTGAATTGCTCGATCGTTTCGGCGGGGACAAGCTGTTGAAGAAAAAACAGGTCGTGCAGGAAGATTTCCGTGTGTATCAGGCACTGAACAAAGAGCGCAGCCAGAATGGCATGGATGAAGCACAGCGGAATAAGCGACTGGATTTTCTGCAATATCAGATTCAGGAGATACGTGATGCGAAGCTTGTGGCGGGCGAAGACGAGGAACTTGAACATCAGTATAAAAAGGCGGTGAATTCGAAGGAAATCTTAGAGTGTGCGAATACCGCGTATGAGCTGACCGGGTATGCGGCGGATTCTGCAGCGGAGCAGATCGGAAGGGCTGTGCGCGAGATGCGGAGATTGGCGGAGTTAGACAGTGATCTGACAGATACTGCGGGACTTCTGCAGGATGTAGATGGACTGCTGGCGGATTTCAACCGGGAAATCAGTGAGTACATGAAGGATATGGAATTTGATGAATCACAATTCCATGATATGGAACAGCGGCTCAATCAGATCAATTCCCTGAAGGTAAAGTATGGAGCAACGATACCGGACATACAGGCAAGCCTTGCAGGCTTCGAACAGGAACAGGAACGGCTGCTTGGATACGAAACATATAAAAAAGCATTAGATGAGAAGTGGCGTGCGCAGACCGAGAAGCTTGAAGCGAGCTGCAGACAGCTTTCGGATGCGAGAAAGAAGCTGGCAGAAGCTTTGTGTGATACGATACGTGAATCGCTCAGTGACATGAACTTTAACACAGTGCAGTTCGAGATGCGGTTTGAACGGGCAGATGCGTTTAGTGCCAATGGCTATGATCAGGCGTGTTTCTACATATCGACGAATATCGGCGAAGAGCTCCGTCCTCTGCAGGAGATTGCATCCGGTGGTGAGCTTTCCCGTATCATGCTTGCGATGAAATCCTGTCTTGCGAACCAGGATGATACACCGACACTTGTATTCGATGAAATCGATGTCGGAATCAGTGGCAGGACGGCGCAGAAGGTTGCGGAGAAGATGTCGATTCTGTCGAGACATCATCAGGTCATCTGTATCACACATTTGTCCCAGATTGCGGCAATGGCAGATGCACATTATCTGATTGAGAAAAATGTGGAAAAAGAGAAAACAATTACCAGTATCCGTCTTTTGTCGAAAGAAGAGGAAATCGAAGAACTTGCACGTATGATCGGCGGTGCAAAGATTACAGAGACAACGATCCATACTGTTACTGAAATGAAAGGATTGGCAGAACAGGCAAAAATAAACTGATTATACACAACAAAATATCAGATACTAAGAGTACATGAAAACCATGTACTCTTTTTTTATGGAATTAATATATGAAAACGATGATATAACGAAGGGAGGAATACGAGAAATGAAAGCTTACCGGGCATTTCTGGTTGTTATGCTTCTTGTGGTGCTTGGAATATTGGTTTACAGCCAGAAATCAGAACGCATAGATTATACGAAGAATACTCAGATAACCGACACGGATGCACAGTCTCTGCCGGCAGTTTCCTCCGAGGGAGACACGGAACGGATGGTTTCCCCGTCTGGTGAACCGGTTGGAATCTATGTTAAGACAAAAGGCGTGTTGGTGATTGCAGTAAATACAGTCGAGAGCAAGGACGGAACCGTGCATTCGCCGTGTGGGGATGCGCTTATGCCGGGAGATTATATAATGCGTATTAACGATAAGGCAGTCAACGACAAACAGACGATGATTGACATGATCGAGAACAGTGAAGGCAGGGAAATGTTGTTTCGTGTATGCAGAGATAATCATTATTTTAATGTCCGTGTGACACCAATCGAGGCAAAATCCGGCAAATATGCTATTGGAGTCTGGGTGAAGGATGATATATCCGGGATAGGAACCATCACCTATATAGAGAATGGACAGTTTGCGGCACTTGGACACAGTATAAATGACAATGACACAGGCATAACATTCCGGGTATCGGACGGGGCACTCTACGAGACGACAATTGTCAGGATCCGTAAACCGGAAGCACAAACACCCGGAAGACTTGAGGGCGTGATCAATTATGCAGGCACCCATATTATCGGGAGAGTGGAGGATAACAATGCTTACGGCATCCATGGATATCTCACGAAAAGGCAGCAGGAGCTTCGCATGGATGCACCGAAAGTTCCGGTCGGAACAAAAGAAGAGGTGCATACAGGTAAGGCGTATCTGCTTTCCGCGTTATCGGGAGAAGCACGGCAATATGAAATCGAGATTATCTCCGTTGATTCGGATAACGAGAACGGAAAATGTATGGAAATCCGGGTCACGGATGCTTCACTTATTGAGTTAACAGGGGGAATCGTGCAGGGAGTGAGCGGGACTCCGATCCTGCAGGACGGAAAACTGATCGGCGCTGTGACACATGTATTCGTTGATGATCCGACTAGGGGATATGGCATCTTCGTTGAACAGATGATGCAATAAGCAGGATGCTGTCGAAAAATAAAAAGAGAGAAAATGACTGAAAATGCTGTCAATATATACTGTCGCAACTTGCGTATTGTTATGTATTGCCCTCGCAAAATAATGAAACTATAATATCTTTGATATCAAGATTAGAGGGGGATAGTTTTATGAAGACAAAAGTGCTTATCATAAAACATGATGCGAAGTCTGCAGTCAGGTTAAGACAGCAGATTGCAAGGAACAAGGATATTTGTGTATGTGACATTATAACTGACGGCGGAAACGCCGTTTCGGCAATCCGGACACAAAATCCGAATGTGATACTACTTGACTTCCTGCTGCCAAATCTGGATGGATTAGCAGTTATGGACGAAGTGAACAGTCTGGGAAACCGCGGATACCGGTTCCTGCTTCAGGGGAACAGCAGTCAGATTCGGTTCGCGCAAAACACATGCAGGGAGAATGTCAATCATATATTTGTACGATTTGTCGAGGAGGAGTGTAAGGAAACCGATATTGAAAAAGAAATTGAGATGCTTGCGCGAAGCAAACAGACGGGGATCAGTGTCTGTCAGGCGGAGGATGCGGGAAAAGAGCTCGCAACACAGCTCGAGGTAAAGGTGACGGAAATTATCCACGAAGTAGGTGTGCCGGCACACATCAAGGGATACCAGTATCTGAGAAGTTCGATTCTGATGGCGGTGCAGGATATGGATATTCTTGATTCAATCACAAAGCAGTTATATCCGTCCATTGCGGAGGAATACCAGACGACACCGTCACGTGTCGAACGGGCGATCCGGCATGCGATTGAGGTCGCATGGAGCCGCGGGAATTCCGACACGATGCATGAGCTGTTTGGATATACGCTGCAGCAAGGAAAACTAAAACCGACCAATTCAGAGTTCATAGCACTTATAGCCGACAAAATACGACTGGAATCGAAGATGAAGAGTGCATAGGAGAGAATTATCCACAAAAAGAAAAATTATGTGGAAATGAGCTTGACAACAGTATTTTGAAATTATATCATCTTTCTATGGTTAATTAGAGATTGATAGGAGGGTGGTTCTAAGAAGGAGAGGATCATATGAATACGGAAAGAATCAGGGTGGTGATTGCAGACGCAGGCTATGAGATGCTTGCCCGGCAATTGGAATCCTACAATGGGGAGAGATTCGACGTTGTATCATGTACTGCGGATGGCAATGAGGTTTACGATCTGGTAATAGAATCGAGACCGGATGTTCTCTTGATGGATGTTTTCATTACCAATGTGGATGGATTGGAGGTATTGGAACAGTTAAGAGAGAACGAGGAACTGGAGAATCTAAGGATTGTTTTTCTGTCGACAGTTGGTTCGAGCAGAATTATCAATATGGCATTTAATTTAGGTGCTGATTATTATGTGATGAAGCCTTGCAATCCCAAAGTACTTGCAAAACGAATTATTCAGATCGCGGAACTTTCGAAGGTTGGGGAGCCTGAGAGAGCAGACGATACGGATGATAAGGATCTGCCAGCAGATAATGTGTATGAATATGGCATGCATACGATGGAGAATGATGTTACGGAGATTATCCGCGAGATCGGAATTCCGGCACACATCAAGGGCTACCAGTACATACGTGAAGGAATCATGATGGCAGTGAATGATATGAATATGCTCAATTACATTACGAAGCTCTTATATCCAAGCATTGCGAAGAAATATAAGACAACTTCGAGCAGCGTGGAACGTGCGATCCGGCATGCAATTGAGGTTGCATGGGGAAGAGGCAAGATCGACGTAATCGAGGATATGTTTGGATATACGGTCAGTGCA
>USFH01000075.1 GCA_900553925.1 uncultured Clostridium sp. | reverse complement strand
ATGTGACGGTACACGCGGATGCACAGGTTGATATCCCGGATACAAGTCAGTTGTCCATCTTCCGGGTAGAACAGAAGAAGTTTGATCAGGATTTTCTGGATAAGCTGCGTGGTTTATTATTCCAGGATCAGAAGCTATATGATGGAACTGTTCTGAATCAGAGAACAAAAGCAGATATTGAGACAGAAATGCAGGAAAGCAGAAACTCAATCGCAGAATATGAAAATGATACAAACGGATTGTACTCCGAAAGCGACAAAGAGGTTTTAATACAGGAAGTTCAGGATCGTCTGGACAGTCTACAGGAAGAATATGAAAATTCGGATGATGCGATTAATTACACAGCAAATCCATCCGACAATCAAATCCACAGTATAGAAGAATTGCTTGCTCAGAATCCGGACAATGGATATTATCAATGGCAAAATTCATTTGAAGGTGCAGATTCCAGCATCTTTTATGGGATTAATGATGCAGCCAATGGTTCCTATCAGTCTTTGTATCTGCAGAACAATTTAAATTATGGAAATCTAATCCGGTATCGCAGTTCAAGACTCGGATATATCGGTGTTGGTTCATCTGTTATGGATGGAGATTTTTATTCGGAGATTGTAAAGCCGGAATATAATTTTGCAACGCGGGAAGCCAGATGGGTATGGCCGAAAGAAGAAGGCGTTCCAATTGATGCTATTAATAGCGAATTATATGATGAACAAAAAACAGCCGATGATTTTGTTGAAAATCCAAAGGATAAAACAACAATTTCCGAGACAGAAGCCAGAGAGAAGGCAGATGCATTTTTAGACGAGCTCGGTTTGAATGAATTTGCATATTATAATGGCGGTTTGATCAGTGAGGTAACAGAATATAATCGTAATTTGGATATCCAGCAGGAGTTAGGTGCAACACCATATCGAAATGTCTATGCGTTCCGGTATCAGAGATGTATGGATGGTGTTTTTGTGAATAATGACGGTGGTGGAAAGATCGTCGATGAATGGCAGGGCGACAGCTATAAAAAGATGCTTTGGACGGCAGAAGATATCGCAGTGTTTGTGAATGATGATGGAATCGTCGGATTTGATTATATGACTCCGCTGAATGTTACAGAATCAGTTGTAGAAAAATCAACATTGAAGAATTTTGATGAAATCAAGGATATCTTTGAGCAGATGGTTGTGACGATGAACGCTGTTGAGTCAGAAGATGCAATGGAAGGAAATGTAACGATTGATATTGATTCTGTGAAGCTTCGCTATACAAGAATCAGCGAGAAAGACAGCTTTGACACTGGACTGTTAGTTCCGGTCTGGGATTTTATCGGAAGGAAAACCGACCAGTACGGAAATGAGGTACAGGACGCTATCATCATGTCCGTCAACGCAATTGATGGAACAGTGATTGACTGGAATCTGGGGTATTAAAATAAAAACAGGTGAGATTTATATATATGATAAAAGGGGGATGACCTATATGAGAAAGTGTAAACAGGCGGCACGAAGCTTTCTTGCTGCAACACTTACAATGATTTTATTTGCTGGTTGTCAGAAAAGTCCGGATACGGAAATTGTACACAACAAAGATTTTGACAACATGATCGAACAGGCGGAAAACACAGAGGCTTCCACGACGGAAGTGCAGGAGGTCGCAGCGGATTACGACAAATACCAGACAGATTTTGAAGATACGGGTATGCATGTGAAAGTGCATGTGGATGCACAGGTGGATATCCCACAGACAGAGAAGTTATCCATTTTGCGTGTAAAGCAGAAGAAGATTGATCAGGTGTTTGCAGATCAGGTACAAACTTATTTCTTCGGGGATCAGACATTGTACGAAGGAAAAGTGTTGGGACAGAAGCTGAAATCCGAATGGTCGTTGGATTCTATTAATAACAATAATGAATGGATGGAAGAAATAAAGAACAGCAACGCTTATACGGCAGAACAAAAAGATGCACTGATTGCGGAGCTGGAAGAATCGAATCGAAAAACACTGGAAGAATATGAAAAAGCACCGGAGACTTTTTCTATTCAGGGGACAGAGACGGATCGGCAGTTCCATTCGATCGCTGACTTGTATGCGGCTCATCCGGATGATGATTATTATAGCTGGCAAAATAGTTTTGATGATGCGAATGCAGAGATTATCTATGAAATCAACGACGCCAAAAACGGACACTACCAGTCGATCTATATTCAGAACAATGATAATTATGGAAATATGCTTAAGTACAGAAGTTCCAGAGCCGGTTATTATGATGTTGGACACAGTGTGATGGGAATTGATCCGTATTGTAAGATTGATGAAGATTACCGCTTTGCTACAGCAGGAACAGCAAGTTCCTATGTTCGTCCGATAGAGGCGGGGACAGAGAATGATTCTTTCCTGGAAAAAACAACGATTTCCGAAGCAGAAGCAAAAGAACTAGCAGAGACATTTTTGAAGGATATGGGGCTTACAGAATATGCATTTTATAATGGAGGACTTGTGAAGGAACGACTGGATACCAGAAATGCAACAGAGTTAAAAGACGCAAACCATGGGCAGGATGTCTATCGAAGCGTGTATGCGTTCCGGTATCAGCGATGCATCGATGGTGTATTTGTCAACAACGATGGAGGTTCGAAAATCGTCGATGAATTCCGTGGGGATTCCTATGTGAAAAAAATCTGGGATGCTGAAAATATTGCAATCTTTGTAAATGATGATGGAATTGTTGGATTTGACTATCTGATTCCATTGGAAGTAACCGAAACTGTTGTCGATCAGTCAGCACTGAAAAACTTTGATGAGATAAAGGATGTATTTGAACAGATGATCGTAACAACCAATGCGGCAATGGATGATGAGCAATACACCTATATTGATATCAACAATGTAAAGCTCCGGTATTCAAGAATCAGTGAGCCGGACAATTTTGACACGGGAATATTAGTTCCTGTGTGGGATTTTACCGGAACCAGAACCGATGTGTCAGGAGAAGAAGAAAAAGATATAGTCCTTTTATCAATCAACGCAATTGATGGAACCGTCATTGATAAAGATCTGGGGTATTAAATGAACAGTTTTGAGACAGACATGAAACGAGCGATAATTTCAAAAGGATTTCTGGCAGGATTTATACTTGAATTACTGATCCTGTGGAAAGCGGGCGGTGACTCGGAGTTATTCCGGGTGACCGTTCCTGTCATATCTACGTTTCCGTATGCAATCGCATGGCTTGCCGATTATCAGAGCGGGTATATCAAGGCGTATCTGCCAAGATGTGGAAGAACATCCTATATCTGTGGCAAGTTCCTCGCATGTGGGATTGCGGGTGGATTGGTTGAGATGCTTCCATGCCTGCTATATCTGCGCTTTGCCAAGAACGCCGCAGCATTAAATCCGTTGCTTATTTTCTTCTCGGCGATGGTGTGGGCACTGCTTTCCGCGACACTTGCGGCAATCTCGAACAGCCGGTATATCGCGTATGGCGGAAGCTTCGTCATCTATTATATTCTGGTAATCCTGCATGACCGGTATTTCGAGGATATCTACTGTCTGTATCCATACGAGTGGATCCAGTATGAACATAACTGGATCTTCGATGAACAAGGAATTGTGATTCTGCTCAGCGGTCTGTCAGTTCTGTTTTTTTTAATCTATTACAATACGGTAAGGAGGTGCATCGAACGTGTATAAACTAAGACAGATCCTGCTTACCGCGTTTGCAAATTTCAGAAGATGGAAGAAGAATCCACAGATCATACTTGCGTTTTGCCTCGCGTTTATCGTAAGCTTCCTGCTTTCCGACAAGGTGCTTGTATTCGCGAAGGAACATGACACGATCCTGCAGATGGCAGAGCCGTTCATCTGGACATTCGGCGATGCACAGTCGGTGCTGATCATCTCGTTACTCTTGCTTTTATTATTCGCAGATATGCCGAACCTTGGAAATGATGTGCCGCTCTTTCTGGTGCGGATAGACCGGAAGGTGTGGGTGCTTGGACAGATCCTGTATCTGATCCTCGCAACGTTTCTGTTCCTTTGTTTTATCCTGCTTTCTACCTGTATCTTGGCAAGCAGTCAGGCATTTGTGGCAGATATGTGGAGCGATACAGCGGCAGTGCTTGGGTATTCGAACATCGGTTATGAGCTGAATGTGCCATCGTTCGTGAAAGTGATGGAGTTGAATTTCCCATATCAGGTGATGTTCCACATATTTGGACTGATGCTTGGGTATTCGATCGTGATGGCGGGAATTATATTATTTTTCAACATGGTGAAAGACAACGGCGGCATGATCGCAGGTATCATCTATTCGGGATTCGGGTTCCTGCTGACACCGGATACACTGTCGGATATTCTTCATATCCCGGCAGTGCAGTCACGGTATGCAAACATCATATTCGGCTGGATATCACCGCTCAACCATGCGACGTATTACATGCATAGCTTCGGCTATGATAATCTGCCGAAACTATGGGTATCGTATGTATTTTTTTCAGGGGTGGCACTTTTGATATTTATATTGTGTCTGCTCCGGATCCGCAGGTATACGTTCCAGTTCACAGGAACACAGTTACGATAATTATATTATGTAAATTAAATGAATAACAAAGAATCAGAATGTGAGGAAATGAGGTTCCTAGATAGATGGAAGAAACCAGAAATGAAAACGGACAAGAAAATAGCAATGAAAAAGGGCACGAACGCAAACAGGGAATCGTCGTGGAACATGTCTACAAATCCTTCGGGAAAGAGCATGTGTTAGTCGATGTGAATCTGGAGATTCCACCGGGGAAGATCTACGGTGTGGTTGGAAATAACGGAAGTGGAAAAACCGTGCTGATGAAATGCATCTGCGGATTTATGCATCCGGACAAGGGGCAGATCTATGTCGGGGGCAGCCGTGTCGGGAAGGAATGTGATTTTCCGGATAAGCTCGGCGTGATTATCGAGACACCGGGATTCCTGCCGGGGATAAGCGGATATAAGAACCTGAAGATCTTAGCAGATCTGAAAGGCAGAATCGGGAAGAATGAGATCATCGAGACATTACAGCACGTGGGATTAAATCCAAAGATGAAAAAGCCGGTTGCAAAATATTCGCTTGGTATGCGGCAGAGGCTTGGCATCGCACAGGCAATCATGGAGAATCCGGATGTGCTGATCTTAGACGAGCCATTTAACGGGCTTGACAAAGCGGGTGTCGCGGAGATGCGACAGCTCTTATTATCCTTAAAAGAAAGTGGAAAGGCAATTATGCTGGCAAGCCATAATGCACAGGATATCGAGATGCTGTGTGATTATGTACATGAAATGGAGGACTGGAAATGAAACGAAAGCATATAGCGAGGAAAATATTTGCGATGGCAATCGCGGCAACGATGTGTATGGGATTATCTCCGGCAGGAAATGTTCTTGCCGCACAATCATGCAATACAGATATAACTGTATATAACATTGAAGCCTGGAATGTGTCATGTTACAGTATGCAGGATCATCCATGTAATGCTATGCATCCATCTGCGAATGGACAGGATCTTACGCCCACACAGGTACCGGCAAATACGCAGGCACCTGCAACAACACAGGCAGACGGCAAATCTGACAGCCAAACACAGATAGACGACAAATCAGATACTGATACGCAGACAGATGCAATGACTTTAAAAATTGATGATGCAAATCAGTATGATGGCATGGAGAAGCCTTACAAAGATGGCTATGTACCGACCAATGCCAACGGCTCGGTTCGCATTGTATTTCCGATACTCAGTGAAGGAGAACTTCGGGGGAACACATTACGGGCGGCGCTTGATCTGGGCGATGCGCAGACAGCACCGTTCGTATTTAAAAACTACGAGAAGGATATCCGGTTGCAGACCGTCAAGGTAAATGCAAACACCAAAGAGGTTTCCGCCTACGTGGCAGATTTTACCGTAGAATTAAAGGGAAAGCGGACAAATGGCTCTTATCCGGTGATCTTGAAGGTCACAGCAAAGGATACAAAGGGCAATGCGGTGGAGCAGGAATTTACATCATATGTGACGATCAGTGATGGCATCGATCCGGATGCAACGACAGAAGCTGTGGTAGAGCCGGCAGCTGAAGATCTTCCGACTTTTGCACCAAAGGTTATGGTGAAATCATACAAATTCTCCAAGGACGAGATCTTATCCGGCGATGAAATTACAGCAGAGATCACATTGCTTAACACAAGCAAGGAAAATACAGTGAAGAACATGACAGTCGCTGTGACCGCTGATACCGAGAGCTTTACTTTGCTCAGCCAGTCTGACAGCGTCTATATCGAAAAGATTGCTCCACAGGAGGAGACAACGATTACATTTTCTTACCGAGTCAATGCGAAGACTGCTGCCGGACAGTATGACTTAGATCTTGCCATGGACTATGCGGACGGCGATGGAAATGCATATTCTACCTCAGGTAAAGCGAAGATCACGGTGCAGCAGTCTTCCGAGATGCAGTTTGACGAACTCAGCTTTCCAAGTGAGGTAGTCGTGGCGGATGTTGTGGAAGCGAAAGTGCAGGCAATGAACTTAGGCAGAAGTAAGATCTATAATGTACGGGCTGAGATTGCGGCAGATGGATTAAAGCCACAGGGAACGATTTTCATCGGAGATATGGAGGCAGGAACCGCGGCAACCGGAAGCACACAGGTATCCGTCAGTTCACTGTCCGGAAGCAAGCTGTATGGAAATACCGAAGGCACGGTCACTTATTATTACGAGGACGAAAGCGGCAAAGAATATACGGAAGAAGTGACATTTACCACAACGATCAAATCCCCATTTTCGGACCAGAAGGAAGAGACAACACCGGACAATACGAACCAGTGGTGGGTAATCATGGCGGTTGTGATTGGCTGTATCGCAGTTGCTGCAGGTGTGATCATTGTACGGAAGATACACCTTAAGAAGCAAGATGAGGAAGATACGGAATAAATTTTCCGGAGAAATCAGTGTGGAGCAATTAGACAGATTATGAAGATACGAGAGTTTCTGCGCCTGCGCCGACAGCAGGATGCAGTGAAGATTATAATTTTATATGTAATCGCAATCGGAGTCTGCTGTGGATTCCTGATCCGGGATGGCTTGCGCTATGCGCAGATCACCCGGACGAAAGAGGAATTCAAACTGATTGGGAATGATCAGGTGCTTACAGACAGCAAGGTACAGCGGGTGCGCGAGATTGAGGGCGTCACAGATGTAAGCTATGATGTGAGTGATTCCGTCACGGTGTCATATCAGGCAAACACAACATCCTTCGAGGCAGAACTCTTAAGTGAGGCATATATACAGGAGGTCTATGGTATCACACAGGAAGGCTCAACGATGACCTATTATGCGAACAATGCCGCGTATAAGCAGATCTGTCAGAGCCTGTCACAGGATATCGCGCCGATTCAGACAGAGGAGCTTACTGTGACGTATACTTCTTCGACGGAGCAAAGCCAGAATGCAAACCAGCCGACAGATAGTGGCAACGATGCATCACAGGCAGGAGACAGCCGTACCGCGCGGATCGTACAAGCGGATATCGGCGGGGACACACCATTTATCTGTGCGATTGGAGATCCGGTTACACTTAAAGCCTCCGGGAATCTGCGCATCCGGATTGCCAGACAGGATCAAAGCCAAAAGGTATTGACACTTGCCGGGAATCTGTCCTTCTCGAACGATAACGCACTGGAGATCTATCAGACGCAGGCGAAGCTCGACCAGTTATTTATCCGGGTCAAATTCGAGTTACTGTTGGTGTTGGCATGTCTGGTTGCGGCCGTGACGATGAGCAAGTATGCGGTGCGGCCACTTGAAAAATAGTACCATTTTAGATTCGATAGTATGAACCCCTTTTTGTCAGATATTCTGGTAAAGAGGGGATTTTTTCTCGCTTTCTTCCCTTTCATCATGTATAATTATAAAAAAACAGAGGGGAAATCAATCTACATGAATCAAAAACTAAAAGTCGTAATATTCATATTGCTCTTTATTATCGTCTTTCTGCTCGGCATGCTGCTTGGTATGTGCATACAGGGAAAATGGGATAAAGCAGAAACCAACAAGTCTGCATCCGGTTCGACAGAAGCTCAGTCGGATGAGGTAACGGGCGGAAATTCAGGCAATCAGAATGATGCTTCGACCAATGCTTCTGCTACGAACGATACTTCGGATGACTCTGTGAACGAGACAGCAGCCACCAATCACGTGTCTGTAGACCGGGATGTGGACTATGGCGCGATGGACGTGCCGGAACCGACGACCGATGACTGGCTGTTTACCGATGGCAACAAGATCGTGGATGCAGATGGCAATGAAGTTTGGCTGACCGGTATTAACTGGTTCGGCTACAATACGGGAACCAATACATTTGACGGACTTTGGGCATCCGACCTGAATCAGTCAATTCAGGAGATTGCAAACCACGGATTCAATGTGATTCGTGTGCCATTTTCGGCAGAGCTGATCTTACAGTGGTCGAACGGTGAGTATCTGGATGCGAATTTCAATCAGGCAACCAATGATTATCTCGTTGGGATGGACAGCCTGCAGATCTTCGAGTATGTGATCGGACAGTGCCGTGCGAATGGATTGAAGCTGATCATTGATATCCATTGCGCGGAGACGAATGCGAGCGGGCATATGGTGAATCTCTGGTATACGGACCGGATATCGACTGACGATTATCTGTATGCACTTTCGTGGATGGCTGACCGCTACAAGAACGATGATACGATCATCGCCTACGACCTGAAGAATGAACCGCATGGAAAGCCGAACGAAGGCGACGGTGCGGCAATCTGGAACGATTCGAAGTCTGAGAACAACTGGAAATACACGGCAGAGCGTGCTGCAAATGCTGTGCTGTCGAAGAATCCGAATGTACTCGTGCTTGTGGAAGGAACGGAAATCTATCCGGTTGATATCAAGAAGAACGGCGATTATGCATCGACGAATGAGGATGATTATTATTTCAACTGGTGGGGCGGAAACCTGCGCGGTGTCGCAGATTACCCGGTTGACCTCGGCAAATATCAGAACAAGCTTGTATATTCGCCGCACGATTATGGCCCGACCGTATATGAACAGCCTTGGTTTCAGGGCAGTTATACATACGACAGCCTGATGAAAGACTGCTGGCACGATAACTGGTTTTATATCCATGAGGATAATATCGCACCGCTTCTGATCGGTGAGTGGGGCGGATTTATGACGGAACCGAACATCACCTGGATGACCTATATGCGCGAACTCATACAGAAGAACAAGCTGAATCACACCTTCTGGTGCTTCAATGCGAACTCCGGAGATACCGGCGGCATGGTCTTAGATGATTTCACGACATGGGATGAGGAGAAGTATGCATTTGTAAAAGAAGTCCTGTGGAACAACGGCGGGAAGTTCATCGGACTTGATCATGCAATCCCGCTTGGTATCAATGGAATCAGCTTAGGAGAGTATTACGAATAACATATACACACACAAATATATGATAATTTCATGTCGATAAAATCTTGAAAAATAGCGCACAACTGTATATAATCATACAGGAAATTACAAAGAATAAATTATTATAATATAAAGGAGATAAACAATGAGTAAGAAACCAGTTGTATTGATGGTACTTGATGGCTATGGCATTACAGACAAGACAGAGGGTAATGCAATTTACATGGCGAACACACCTGTGATGGATAAGCTGATGGCAGAGTGTCCATATGTAAGAGGAAATGCTTCCGGACTTGCAGTCGGACTTCCGGACGGACAGATGGGTAACTCTGAGGTTGGTCATATGAATATTGGTGCCGGAAGAATTATTTACCAGGATCTGACATCGATCACAAAGGCAATTGAGGATGGCGATTTCTTCGAGAACGAAGCAATGCTTGAGGCAATTGAAAACTGCAAGAAGAACAATTCCGACCTTCATCTGTGGGGACTTCTGTCTGATGGTGGTGTACACAGCCACAATACACATCTGTATGGTATCTTAGAGCTTTGCAAGAAGCAGGGCTTTGACCGGGTATATGTACATCCATTCTTAGATGGTAGAGATACACCTCCGGCATCCGCTAAGGATTATGTTGCTGCACTCGTT
>USFH01000074.1 GCA_900553925.1 uncultured Clostridium sp. | reverse complement strand
CTGCACCAAGCAGGAAGCTCTTCGGGTTCGCAATCAGCGGACCGAAGTCTGTCATCGCACCAACACCCATGAAGATGAGGGAAGGCAAAATACTCCACTCATCCAACAAATAGAAATAATGTAACAATCCACCATCAGCAATGATATCCGGGAACATGTTAACCAGGAACATACCGAAGGAGATTGGAACCAAAAGCAACGGCTCGAAGCCTTTCACGATTGCAAGATACATGAACACACATGCAATGAGAATCATTACATAATGCTTCCATGTCAGGGTTGCAAATCCTGTCTGGAGAGCCAGATTTTTAAATACATCTGCAAAACTACTCACTTATGTTTACCTCCTGTTATTGTAGGAACCAGTTACTTAAAAACTCTGATTAGTTCAAAGTAGCCAATACATCGCCTGCTTCAACTGCATCACCTGCTGAAACGTTGATGCTTGCAACTGTTCCGTCTTCCGGAGCTACCACATCATTTTCCATCTTCATAGCCTCAAGGATCAGGATAACATCACCCTTCTTTACAGCTGTACCAACGCTTGCCTTTACATTCAGGATCTTACCAGGCATTGGAGCTGCAACCTCGATAGAGCCTGCGGCTGCTGCTGGAGCTGCCGGAGCTGCTGGAGCCGGAGCTGCTGCTGCAACCGGTGCCGGAGCTGCTGCGGCTGCCGGAGCTGCACCTGCACCCAATTCTTCTACTGCTACATCATAAGCTGTACCATTTACAGTAATTCTATAATTCTTCATGTTAATTTCCTCCTAATATATCAATTATTTTCTTGCACGACGAATCGAACGTACAACGAGTTTATCCTTACTTACTGCACCATTGCCTGCCTGTCCTTCGGCTGCATAAATAGCGGCTGTGATAACGGCTACAAGCTCTGCATCGTTCATCAGGCTGCCTGCGGCTGGTGCCGGTGTAGCAGCCTTTGCCGGAGCTGCCGGCTTGCTCTCTTCCTTCTTGAGATCTTCGATCTTCGGCTTCTTCGCAAAAAGTGCCGGAAGGAACTTAAACAGCGAAATAATAAATGAGATGAAAATCAATACTACAAATACAGTACCCATACCAAGCAATGTATTCATACCGGCCTGCTTCATCAGCTCTGTCTTGGAGTATACGGCTGAGACTACCATCTCTTCCGGAAGATACTCATACACACCCTGCATCTCATTGTCGATGCCCTGCTGTACAACATCGTCTACACTTGAATAGTAACTGCCATACTGAGAGAAGAATTCATCTTCTGAACCATAGTACTGTGCAATCTCCTGTCGAACGGCATCTGCATTATATTTCTGCTTTGCCTGATCGAGCTTGATATAGTAATCCGGATTCTCAACAAACTTTACAGTTACCTCCACATCTCTGTTTGCTGCCTTGTTCGTAACGGTAACAGATACAGAGTCTGCGGCATTCTCAATCTTGTAATTGACAGCATTCAAATCCATGCCAACACCGTTGATATAAGGAGAGAAATCCTGGAATTCTCCAACCTTATCGGTCTCCTGTGCCTGCTTGATACCCTTTACTGCGGACTGCTCAAAATCGGTTCCGTCCTGAATATAATAATCAGCATATTCATCGCTCACGTTCTGGTACTGGTTGAACAGATACATCGTGTCGATCACAATCTGGCTGTCATCATAGTCAAACGGCTTTTCAACCTCATTGCTGCAGGCAGTCAAGGAAAACATCATAGCTAACATGGAAATCAGAATTAATAATTTTTTCTTCATTTCATTGTCACCTTTCCTTATACTGCTCCGTGCTTCTTATATGGTCTTTCCTCGTTCTTTGTGCTCAGCATATCAAACGCTGCGATTACACGCTTTCTTGTAGCATCCGGCTCGATGATATCATCGATATAGCCACGCTTTGCTGCTGCAAGTGCGCTTGACTGAAGCTCTGTATAAGCCTTCTTCTTCTCTGCAATAAATGCAACCTTATCAGCTGCCTGTGCGATTTCCTTCTCGTACATGATCTTGACAGCCATCTCCGGATCCATCGTACCGATCTTTGCACATGGCCATGCATATACCATATCTGCGCCGATAGCCTTGGAATTCATGATCGTGTAGGCAGTTCCGAATGCATCGCCCATCACAACTGTTACCTTCGGTACCGTTGCATCTGCAAATGCGTATGTGAGCTTTGCTGCTGCATCTGCGATCGTTCTCTCGTTTGATACAGTTGCAACAAATCCCTTTGCATTTACAAGTGTGAGTACAGGGATATTGAATGCATCACAGAACTTCACGAAGTCTGCTGCGATATAAGCGCCGCTTGTAGAGAGAAGCTCTCCCCCGTCAGCTGCCTGATTGGCTACACAACCAACAGTCGCACCATTTAACTTGATCAGGCCAAGAACCATGTCCTTTGCATAATCTTTCTTCACTTCTACGAATACGTTGTTATCTGCGATGTTCTGCAATACAGCTCTTGCATCCTTTGCAAATCCATCGAGATTCGGAATGATACGGTTCAGATCATCTGTACAGTCTGACTCTGCATCTTCCATATTGTTGTCAGGGAGCATATCCACAAGGCTTCTGATACCTGCAAGTGTTGCTGCATCATCTTCGAATACGCCATCTACCAGAGAAGAATTCTCGCTAAGATAAGCGGCAGATGCTGTATCAAGCTTTGCCTGATAGTTTCCATCGAGTGCATTTGGGCTGTTTACGAATAACTTACCGCCCTCTGCTGTCATAAATGTAAAGTCTGTAAGTGTTGGAATAAGCGCTGCTCCACCACCGCATGTTCCAAAAATTGCAGTAATCTGTGGGATTACTCCTGACGCAAGTGTCTGCTTCAGATAAACTTCGCCGAATGCATTCAAAGCATCGGTTGCCTCCTGCAGACGAAGTCCCGCACAATCGATCAAACCGACTACCGGTGCGCCTACCTTCATCGCCATGTCATAAATCTTCGCAATCTTCTTTGCGTGCATCTCACCGATTGCACCGCCAAGAACTGTTGCATCCTGGCTGTATACATACACCAGCTTTCCATTGATGACACCATATCCAGTAATAACACCGTCTTTTGGAGTATCATTTTCCTGCATGTTGAAGTCTGTATTTCTAGCTGTTACATAAGCACCAACTTCAACAAAGCTCGCTTCGTCTAGCAAAGAAGAAATTCTGTCACTTGCTGACAATGTAAGTTTGTTACTCATTTTAAGTCCTCCACTTTTATTTATTATGGGTTTTCTGATAAGAAACCCAATTTCTTCCGATTGTAATTGTAAATCTTTTTACGACTGAAATCAAGTCAAAATCACATTCTTTGTCATAGATTTGCAATAAAAAAGAAAAATCTGTAAAAAGCCTTAAACATTTATGTTCCATCCGCTTTTTACAGATTTTAAAGCCACTCTTATTTTGTTTCGGAAAGCACGTTTTTATTCTTCACCAGATAATCGATCAGGGAAATGATTGTTAGTGCCAGTGCAAGATAGATCAGCACATTCTCTATGATGTGAACAGTGCTTCCACCAAAGTCACAGATCAGTAAGATCACCATGAACATCTGACATACCGTCTTGATCTTACCCCACCATCCGGCAGCGATCACGACGCCGTTATCCGATGCAACAAGCCGGAAACCGCTGATGATGAATTCTCTTGCGATAATCACGATTACAACCCATGCCGGGATCCGATCAAGATCAATTAATGCAATCATTGCAGAGCAGACAAGCAGCTTGTCCGCAAGCGGATCCATGAACTTACCAAAGTCCGTGATCAGGTTATATTTTCTTGCAATCTTTCCGTCGAGCATATCCGTAAGGCTTGCCAGGCAGAACAGTACAAGTGCGATCCATTTTCCTCCCGGAATCCCCGGCACCATTAAGGCTACCAGGAAAAATGGTATCATGATCATTCTGAGTATTGTTAGTTTATTCGGCAGATTCATCTAATATCCCTCCTATCATATCATATGGTCCTACCTCATCGATCCGGACATCTACGATCTGCCCGGACATCAGTTCATAATCACAGTTCACAAACACCAGTCCGTCCACACCCGGTGCATCCCGGTATGTCCGTCCGACATAGACATCGTCGTCCGAGGAATATCCCTCAACGATGACCTGCATGGTCTTTCCGACAAATGTCTCGTTTTTATCTAAGGAGATTTCCTGCTGCAGCTCCATAATCTCATTGCGCCACTGTGTGGCTGTCTCCTCATCGATCTGGTTTTCAAATGCTGCCGCCGGTGTTCCATCTTCTCTGGAATAAGTAAATACCCCGACACGGTCGAGTTCCTGCTCATCTAAGAATGCCATCAGTGCCTCATGCTCTTCCTGTGTCTCACCGGGGAATCCGGCGATCAGGGATGTACGAATTGCGATATCCGGTGCTGCCTCACGCAGTTTCCCGATCACTGCTTCGATACTTGCACGGTCTGTCCGTCTTCCCATCCGCTTTAAGATTGCATCCTCGCTGTGCTGTATCGGCATATCAATATAATGCAGAAGCTTCGGTTCTTCCCGGAAGCAATCAATCAGTTCGTCATAGATTTCCTCCGGATAACAGTACATCAGACGGATCCATTTGATTCCATCGATCTTCGCCAGTTCACGGACTAACACATGCAGCCGTTTCTCCCCGTACAGGTCTTTTCCATAACAGGTCGTCTCCTGTGCGACAAGCACCAGTTCCTCGATGCCCTGCGATGCCATATACTGTGCTTCCTTTATAAGCTGTTCCATCGGCACACTCCGGTAATGTCCACGGATATGCGGGATAACACAATAGGTACAGAATTTGTCGCATCCCTCCGCAATCTTTAAATATCCCATAAATGTTCCCGATGTGATAACCTTGTTTGATTCTGTAATCGTTGCCAGGCGGTCGATATCATCGTAGACACTGATTTCTTCTGCATCTTCCATACCATCCCGTGCCTTCAGCTCCTCAATCACATCTAAGATCTTGTCGAAGCTGCTTGTTCCAAGACACGCATCAATCTCGGGAATCTCTGCAAATATCTCATCTTTAAACCGCTGTGCCATACATCCAGTCACAATCAGGTATTTTAAGTTCTGCTGTTTGAGCTTTGCCATCTCCAATACCGTATTCACACTTTCCTCCATCGCATCTTTGATGAAGCTGCATGTATTCACGATAACCGCATCGGCTTCCTGCTCATCGTTCGTAATATTATAATTGTGCTTTGCGAGCAGACCAAGCATTGCCTCGCTGTCGCAAAGGTTCTTGTCACAGCCAAGTGACACCATCAGTATATTCATACGTTTCTTATTCCTCACGCTCTGCAGCTTCCACGCAGTTATTCATCAGCATCGCAATCGTCATCGGGCCAACGCCGCCCGGAACCGGTGTGATAGCTCCGGCTACCGGCTCCACCGATGCAAAATCAACATCGCCGCATAATTTGTTGTTGGCATCTCTGTGGATACCGACATCGATCACTGTCGCGCCATCCTTCACATACGATGCATCAATCATCTTCGGCTTTCCGATTGCAACGATCAGGATATCTGCCTCTTTACAGATTTCCTTCAGATTCTTTGTTCTCGAATGGCAGATTGTTACGGTCGCATTCTCCCGCAGCATTAAAAGCGCCATCGGCTTGCCTACAATATTGCTTCTGCCAATCACAACGCAGTGTTTTCCCTCAATATCGATCTCCGAACGCTTCAGAAGCTGGATAATTCCCGCCGGTGTACACGATACAAATCCCGGTCTGCCAATGCACAGGCTGCCGACACTCTCCGGATGGAATCCGTCTACATCCTTCTTCGGAGAGATTGCACCGATGATCTTCTCCTCGTTGATGTGCTTTGGAACCGGAAGCTGGACTAAGATTCCATGTACACTGTCATCCTCATTCAGATCCTTGATAATAGAGAGAAGCTCATCCTCGGTTGTCTCCTCCGGAAGCTCAAACGCACGTGACTCGATACCGATATAGGCGCAGGCTTTCTTCTTGTTTCCAACATACACAGAAGATGCAGGATCATTTCCAACCTGAATGACTGCCAGACAGATATTCCTACCCTGTGCTTTCAATGCAGAAACCTTCTCTTTTAATTCATCCTTAATCTGCTGGGAGATTTCTTTTCCGTTAATCAATTTTGCCATAGTTATAATCCGCCTTTCTTTACAACATTGTACACGATTCCATATGCCGTGTACCATGCATCTGAATTCATAAATATACGATGTATTGAAACTAAGTAGTTCTAGATGCTCCAATATACATACCAAACTCATACGCAACCGCCACCAATTCGCCATCCATGGCTCAGTGGTGGCTTGTTTGAACTTCCTGTTCAAACATTGCTGTACACAGATGGAGCATCAAAAACTTCTAAGTTTCAAACATATGTATATTTAGAATTCAGATGCATGGTACATATACATATGGAATCGTATACAAATTGGTACTTCTTAGAATAAACCGTGTGTTACACCTTCATCATCCACGAAGATACGCTCTGCGGCTGGAACTTTAGGAAGTCCCGGCATTGTCATGATAGCTCCTGTGATTGCTACGACAAATCCGGCACCTGCACTTACATATACCTCACGGATATTGACTGTGAATCCGGTCGGTCTGCCGAGCTTCTTCGCATCATCAGACAGGGAATACTGGTTCTTCGCCATACAGACCGGCATATCAGCAAATCCCATCTCTTCAATCTTTGCAATCGCGCGGTCTGCTTCTGCGGAATATGTCACACCATCTGCGCCATAGATCTTCTTCGCGATTGTCTCAATCTTCTCCTTGATCGGCAGGTTGTCTTCATACAATACCTTGAAGTGACTTTCCTTCGTATCAAGTGTGTTAAGCACGGCCTTTGCCAGCTCAACACCGCCTTCGCCGCCTTTCTCCCATACATTTGCAAGGGCGAAATCACAGCCTCGTTTCTCACAGAACTCCCGTACATATGCAAGTTCTGCATCTGTATCAGATACGAAACGGTTCAAGGTTACAACTACCGGCACGCCGTAGAGCTGTAAGTTCTCGATGTGCTTCTCTAAGTTCACAATGCCCTTCTCTAATGCTTCTAAGTTCTCAGCACCAAGGTCTGCCTTTGCCACACCGCCGTTATATTTGAGTGCACGTACAGTTGCTACAAGCACGACCGCATCCGGCTTTAAGCCAGTCATACGACACTTGATATCGAAGAATTTCTCAGCACCGAGATCGGCGCCGAAGCCTGCCTCTGTGATTACATAATCTGCAATCTTAAGCGCGGTCTGTGTTGCACGGACAGAGTTACATCCATGTGCGATATTCGCAAATGGTCCGCCATGTACAAGTGCCGGCGTGTGCTCTAAGGTCTGGATCAGGTTTGGCTTGATTGCATCCTTCAAAAGCGCGGTCATCGAACCGACACATTTTAATTCTCCGGCCGTAACAGGCTCGTTATCCACGTTATATGCAACGATGATTCTTGCAAGGCGATCCTGCAGGTCCTTGATGTCCGTTGCAAGACAGAGGATTGCCATGATCTCTGATGCAACTGTGATGACGAATCCATCCTGACGCATCACACCATCGCCCTTCTTGCCCATACCTACGATGATATTACGAAGTACACGATCATTCATATCCAGGCAGCGCTTAAATACGATACGCTTGGGATCGATGCGGAGTGCATTTCCCTGATGCATATGGTTATCCATGACGGCTGCAAGCAGATTGTTCGCAGATGTAATCGCATGGAAATCACCTGTAAAATGCAGGTTTAAGTCTTCCATCGGCACGACCTGTGCATATCCGCCACCGGCTGCTCCGCCTTTTACACCGAAGCATGGTCCAAGGGAAGGCTCACGCAGTGCGATGATTGCTTTCTTGCCAAGCTTGCACATTGCCTGACCAAGTCCTACGGTTACTGTTGTCTTTCCTTCTCCTGCCGGAGTCGGGTTAATGGCTGTTACCAGAACCAGTTTACCATTCTCATTATCCTTTACAGACTGCATATACTCATCAGAGAGCTTCGCCTTGTACTTTCCGTACAGCTCGATATCATCCTCTGACATTCCAAGCTTTGCTGCCACGTTTTTGATTGGTTCCATCTCTGCCTGCTGTGCGATTTCAATGTCTGTTAACATACGTTTTTGTCCTCCTGTCTCTTCCCTCTGTTGTTGATATTTCAACAGATTGATCCGAATCATTTTTTCGGATTTCTTATAAATATTCTTCTACATAATTCTCGAATTCTTCCATGCTCATCAGCACCTTCCTTGGCTTTGTCCCCTCTTCCGGTCCTACCACACCAGCTTCGGAAAGCTGATCCATAATACGTGCCGCACGGTTAAATCCGATTTTATATACTCTTTGCAACATACCGATGGATGCCTTATCTTTCCCGATAATAAACTTCCCGGCATCTACAAAGTAGTCATCATATTCCGGTTCTGCAGACGATGTACCACCGCCAGAACCACCGACCTTTGTGTTTGCAATCTCATTTGAGATTGACTCATCGTAAGTCACCTCTCCGCTTTCCTCCTTCAGGAAGTCCACGACATCTGCTATCTCATCATCCGACAGGAATGCACCCTGTACACGTACCGGCTTCGGATAACCCGTTGGATAGAATAACATATCACCTTTACCGAGCAGCTTTTCTGCTCCATTCATATCGAGAATCGTTCTCGAATCCACACCCGAGGATACGGTCATCGCGATTCGGGATGGCACATTCGCCTTAATCAGTCCCGTAATGACATCCACCGATGGTCTCTGCGTTGCTATTACCAGATGAATACCTGCCGCACGTGCAAGCTGGGACAGACGCACGATTGCATCCTCCACTTCTCCATGCGCTACCATCATCAAATCTGCAAGCTCGTCGACGATGATCACGATCTGTGGCAGCTTCTTCAAGTCCTCGTTGCCTTCTTCCGATCCTGTTACTGCCTTTACCTTTTCGTTATAGCCCTGCAGATTCCGCACATTGTACTGTGCAAACAGCTGATAACGGTTTGTCATTTCAAGTACCGCCCAGTTCAAAGCCCCTGCCGCTTTCTTCGGATCGGTCACAACCGGAATCAACATATGTGGGATTCCGTTGTAGATACTCAGCTCCACCTGCTTCGGATCGACCATGATCAGCTTCACATCATCCGGCTTTGCCTTATATAAGATACTCATAATGAGTGTATTGATACAGACTGATTTACCGGAACCGGTCGCACCTGCGATCAGCAGATGCGGCATCTTCGCAATATCTGCCACAACGACCTGTCCACTGATATCCTTACCAACTGCAAATGCAATGTTGGAAGGGAACTTCTGGAAGTTGTCAGATTCAAGCAAATCGCGGAAGAACACCGGCTGGCTCTCCTTGTTCGGTACCTCGATGCCAACAGCCGGCTTGCCAGGAATCGGCGCCTCGATACGGATATCTGCCGCCGCTAAATTCAGCTTGATATCGTCCGCTAAGTTCGTAATCTTCGATACCTTCACGCCCTGCTCCGGCTGTAACTCATACCGGGTAACAGATGGGCCGCAGCTGTAATCCGTCACTGTGACATTGACGCCGAAGTTTTCAAGTGTGTTCTTTAACTTCATTGCTGTCTCCCGGACGGACGCTTCGTTTGACTTTGTGCCCTTTCCCCTGCCACTCTTCAAGAGCTTAAGCGGAGGGAATTTATATTCCTTGATTGGTTTTTGTTCACTGTTTTCCTGAATCGTCTCGGCAATCTGATCACGTTCCGAAAGCATCTCCTGCTCGGATTCCTTCGTTTTCTTACGTTTTCTCGGTGTGGCTTCCGTCACCGGTGCGTCATCGGCCTCCGTCACCGGAACCTCGTCTGTATCCGGTATCGGTGCAGCCGCCTCAGGCTCTGATACTGCAGCCACAGTCTTAGATGTTCCCATAGTCTCCGGTGATTGATATATCTCAGTTACAGCGGCAGCGTAATCATCTGCCTCTGCTGAAAGCTCATCCGAAAGCTCTTTCTCCCATGCCTGATCCTCAGCTGTGCTCTGCGTATATTCCGGACGCTCAAAGAAATCAACCGTTTCTTCCTTCGGTGTATCCGGCACCGGCGGGATATCCGCTTTCGCGCTGCGAAGTTCTGTCACGCCACCTTTTTTCTTCTTCAGCAGCGACAGATCCACATAGCCCTCCGAGACATCCTTCGCATCCTGCAGCGTAAGATTCGGATTGAACAGATCCTCATGTGGAAGCGGCTTTAACTCATGCACTTCCTCTCCCGCGACCGGATCATTCTTCGCCTTCTTCTTTTTCTTCTTTGTCGGTGCAGCCGGTTTCTCCTGTTCCACCTTGATATTATCTAACTTCGTTCTTCGTTTTGCCGTAAGCGCTGCCTCCGGATCAATGTCCTCTTCATCATCCTCATACAACGCATTGTAACGGTTCTTAAA
>USFH01000073.1 GCA_900553925.1 uncultured Clostridium sp. | reverse complement strand
TGAGGGGAGCATATGAATGCCGGAGTGTTTGTGAGGCAACTGTATTTCAAAGAATAAAAACAGAAAGATATATAGAAACATTACATATATTAAAGAAGAAAGGTGGTACACAGGTTATGAAGATTTTAGTTACAGGTGGTGCAGGTTATATCGGAAGCCATACATGTGTGGAGCTGCTCGAGGCAGGCTATGATGTTGTAATCGTGGATAACCTCTACAATGCAAGTGAGAAGGCGGTTGACCGGATAGGACAGATTACAGGTAAGACACCGGTATTCTATGAGGCAGATATCCGAGATTATGAGAAGATGACAGAGATATTTGCGAAGGAACAGCCGGATACAGTGATTCATTTCGCGGGACTCAAGGCGGTTGGTGAGTCTGTACGCAAGCCTCTGGAATATTATGAGAACAATATTGCGGGAACCTTGAATCTGTGCAAGGTTATGCGGGAAAACGGATGTAAGAATATTATCTTCTCTTCTTCTGCAACCGTGTATGGAAACCCTGCGTTTATTCCGATTACAGAGGAATGTCCGAAGGGTGTCTGTACAAACCCATATGGCTGGACAAAGCATATGTTAGAGCAGATTCTGACAGATATTCAGTTTGCAGATCCGGAGTGGAATGTGATTCTGCTTCGTTACTTCAACCCAATCGGTGCACATAAGAGCGGTCTGATCGGCGAGGATCCAAAGGGTATTCCGAACAACCTGCTTCCGTATGTGGCACAGGTGGCAATCGGCAAGCTTCCATGTGTAGGTGTATTTGGCGATGATTACGACACACCGGATGGCACAGGTGTCCGTGATTATATCCATGTTGTGGATCTTGCGAAGGGACATGTGGCTGCAATCAATAAGATCAAGGAGAATCCGGGTGTGAAGGTATACAACCTTGGAACCGGAAAGGGATACAGCGTTCTTGATGTGATTCATGCGTTCAGTAAGGCTTGTGGTAAGGAGCTTCCATATGAGATCAAGCCTCGTCGTGCAGGTGATATCGCAACCTGCTATTCCGATGCAAGCCTTGCGAAGAAAGAACTTGGCTGGGAAGCACAGTATGATATTGACGAGATGTGCGCAGATTCGTGGAAGTGGCAGTCGATGAATCCGGATGGCTACAATACACCGGAAAAGTAAAAATACTAAAATAAATAATGATACAAAGAATCGGGTAGGAGTCTGTCTGCCCGATTTTTTTTTTATCATTTCACAACAATATTCTGCAAATAAGTAAATGAATATGATAAAATACCGATATCACAGATAGAAACTCTTCTGTAACAGGGAAAATTGCATGAGAAAGGTTAATACTCGTAGAGACAAAGATTGACAACTTGATAAAAAGAAGTTAAAACGCCAATATGATAGAAAAAGAGAAGCAAAAACGCATTTTTGCTTCTCTTTTTCTATTAAACTTAAAAAATTGTGTGCAATCCATGACTGAACTTTCGATAATTAACCGTTTTTGCCATTTGTGGTTGAGAATCAAAAGCGAAAACTAGTAAACGGTTTAGATAATTGCAATATATTCGACGAACGGTTGCGAAAACTGTTTGACAAATTAATTTTATTAAGTATAATGACAACATGTTGAGTAAGGAAAGCTAGCGGACTTAACAAAAAGAAAGAAACAAAAAGAGGAGGAAATGATTATGACAGAAGAAATTATGAATGCGATTTCAAGTGAAGTCTATGGCGTCTGGTTCCTGATCGGTGCGGCATTGGTGTTCTGGATGCAGGCAGGTTTCGCAATGGTGGAGGCAGGATTTACCAGAGCGAAGAACACCGGTAACATCATCATGAAGAACCTGATGGACTTCTGTATCGGTACCGTGATGTTTATCCTGATCGGTTTCGGTTTGTTCTTAGGTGAGGATGTGGCAGGTATCGTTGGTAAGCCTGGATTTGATATCTTCACAAATTATGCAAATTTTGATTGGTCAAACTTCGTATTTAACTTAGTGTTCTGTGCTACGACTGCAACGATCGTATCCGGAGCGATGGCAGAGAGAACCAAGTTCTTATCCTACTGTGTATACTCCGCAGTCATCTCTGCAGTCATCTATCCGATTGAAGCACACTGGACATGGGGCGGCGGCTGGTTGTCTAAGATGGGCTTCCACGATTTTGCAGGTTCCAACTGTATCCACATGGTTGGTGGTATCTGTGCCCTGATTGGTGCAGCCATTCTTGGACCACGTATTGGTAAGTTTAAGAAGCAGAAGGACGGAAGCATCAAGGTTGGTGCGTTCCCTGGACATAACTTGGCGCTTGGCGCACTTGGTGTATTTATCCTGTGGCTTGGATGGTACGGCTTCAACGGTGCAGCTGCAACATCCGTTCCACAGCTTGGTGCGATCTTCACAACAACAACGATTGCTCCTTCCGTTGCAACAGTCGTATGTATGATCTTTACATGGATCCGTTATGGTAAGCCGGATGTATCTATGTGTCTGAATGCATCTCTGGCAGGTCTGGTAGCAATCACAGCACCATGTGATGTTGCAGATGCGACGGGTGCGATTGTAATCGGTGCGGTATCCGGTGTACTCGTAGTATTCGGTGTATGGCTGCTTGATAACAAGCTCCGTGTCGATGATCCGGTTGGTGCAGTAGCCGTTCACATGATGAATGGTATCTGGGGTACGATCGCAGTTGGACTTTTTGCTACAGACAGTACACCGACCTATTCTCTTGCAGATGCAAATGGTGAGAAACTGCTTGGCCTCTTCTATGGTGGCGGATTCAAGCTCCTTGGTATCCAGTTGACAGGTATGCTTGCAACAGCCGCATGGACAGCTGTTACAATCACAATCACATTCCTTTTAATCAAGAAGATCTTCGGTCTGCGTGTATCCGCAGAGGAGGAAATCACGGGTCTCGATGCAACCGAGCATGGCTTGGAGACAGCTTACGCCGGATTCATGACATATGGCGATCATATCAGCAGCGATGGTACAACAACAGTATCAACTCCTGCAATTCCGGAGAATGCAGTTCCTGAGGATGAGGCTGTTCCGGTACAGGTTATGAGTGGTGGTACAGGCGTTGCTTCGGATGTCAAGCTTACAAAGATTTCTATCATATGTAAGCAGAATAAGTTTGAGGATCTGAAGAATGCTTTGAACGATGCAGGTGTAACCGGTATCACAGTCACACAGGTACTTGGATGTGGTGCCCAGAAGGGTCAGACAAAGTACTATCGTGGTGTTAAGCTGGATATGACATTGCTTCCGAAGGTAAAGGTGGAAGTTGTTGTCAGCAAGGTTCCGGTTGCTACAGTTGTAAAGGCAGCAAAGAAGGCGCTTTATACAGGAAGCATCGGCGATGGCAAGATCTTTGTCTATGGTGTTGAGAATGTAATCAAGGTTCGTACCGGAGAAGAAGGCTACGACGCTTTGCAGGGAGAAAACTAAATCATTTCCTTACATATAAAGAAAGGCGGTCTGCATGTTATGTGCAGGCCGTCTTTTGCTCGTGCATGAACAGAGATGTTAAGAGAGCGGATTCAGGAAGCGTGAACCCTTCGCTTGATCCACGCGTTATAGACCTTAAATGGTTTCTCGAACAGGGGCTGTGCAAGTATGATTACGAGCATTACCGCGATGATAAGCCATAAAATATTTGCCCATCCATGAAAACGCGAATATAAAAATGGATACGTCTCTGCGTATTCCAGATAGAAGAGAACCGGACGATGGAAAAAATAAATCGACATCGATTCCTTTCCGAGAACATCCAGGTGAAGGAATTTCCGCTGTGGAATAATGCTTAAAATACATACGCCAATGATAAATGTAATCATATAAGCAGACAGCCGGAACAAAATCCCGATTTCTCCTGCGTCATCCAGTAAAGCTTCATAGGAGCTCCGCCCGCTGAAGAAACGGCGGAAAATATAGAAACTGTCTATATTTACGCGGCAGAGAATAAAAAATATAAGTACGATTATTGGTGCGAGTATCCGCATGCTTCGCTTGTGTAACTGGAATTCTAATTTATCTGCATCGCACATCCATCCGAGTACGAACCAAGGAAAGAACACGAGGCAGCGTGAAAAAACAAATACATCACCGATACCGTTGTCATAGCCGGCCATTAGTGCAACTGCAATGGCGAAGACTAAAATCTTGCGCTTATCAAAGCTTCGAAGCAGATAGGCACATGTATAGAATACACACATTGCGAACAGATACCATGGAACGCCGTCTGTCTTTACGAGTGAAAATGTCAGATCCGGATTGGTCAGCCGCTGAAACGGAAAAATCAGCAGTTTCAGCAGAATATATAAACCGGCAAAGCTTGCGAGCTTTTTACACAGACATTCCTTTGTCCGGATTGCATGCTCGCACATAAGACCGCTGGCAAATACAAACAGCGGCATGTGGAAGCTGTAAATAAACAAAAACAAAGATTTGCACATGCTGGAATGATAGTCAATTCCGCTCTCTAAAAAATGACCGGCAACAACGCAGATGATCAAAAAACCCTTTACATTGTCCAGCCAGATATTTCGTTTTTGCACAGACATAGAAAGAAACTCCTTTTATATAGTATGATTCGTTACTTAAAATCCGTGGTTTATAGTAGTCTTGTAAGGGTGAAAAGTCAATAGAAATTCATTGTGCAAAATGTCCTCTTTTTCGAAATAAAGCGTTGATCCATTGGTAAATACTTAAGAAAATGCCAAAAAGCCTTGCAAAATAAAGGAAAGTAGCGTAATATCATGCTAACGAAGAAACATATTGACATCATGGTATCACGAGATATTACAGAATATAATAAAGACGAATTACGGAGGAATGGATTATGGCAGCTAAGAAAGCAACAGTAGATGCAACAATGGCAAAGGTTGAAGCAGCGAAGGCAGCACTTGCAAAGAAGGAAGAGCCAGCAAAGGCAGCAGCTCCAGCAAAGAAGGAAGAGCCAGCAAAGGCAGCAACACCTGCAAAGAAAGCAGCACCAGCCAAGAAGGCAGCTCCAGCAAAGAAGGAAGAGCCAGCAAAGGCAGCAGCACCTGCAAAGAAAGCAGCACCTGCAAAGAAGGCAGCTCCAGCTAAGAAGCCTGCAGCTCCAAAGGCAACAGCTCCTAAGGCAGTTAAGCTTTTTGTAGAATATCAGGGTGGACAGATTTCCACAGAAGAGATTGCAGCAAAGGCTGCAGATGCAAGCGGAAAGAAAGCAATCAAGGAACTGAATGTATATTATCAGCCAGAGACAAACATGGTATACTATACAGCAGATGGAACAGAGGGTTCTTTCTCATTATAATTTGTATTCCCAAAACCTTTCATAAAAAAGAAGCACTCGATGAAATTGATCGAGTGCTTCTTTTTTTGTGCGTGTGTCGCGTTGTAAGTATCATTGGGGAATCTGATGCTTCTAGATTCCCTTTGCTTTTGCGGTACAAGCCTTCATGGCATCCATAACTGCACCGCGGAAGCCTTTCTCTTCTAAGACGCGGACTGCTTCAATCGTAGTGCCGGCAGGAGAGCAGACCATGTCCTTTAATTCGGCCGGGTGCTTTCCGGTTTCTAATACCATCTTTGCACTTCCAAGTACAGCCTGTGCGGCGAATTTATAAGCTTGCGCGCGTGGCATACCGTCAGCGACTGCGGCATCTGCCATCGCTTCAATGAACAGGAATACATAGGCAGGAGAACTTCCGCTTACGGATACGACGGCATCCATCAGGGATTCCGGAATTGCTTCCGCAAGTCCAAAGCTACTCAGTAATTTCAATACATATGCAAATTCATCTTCTGTGACAAGGTTGTTCTTGCAGACACCTGTGATGCCTTCTCCGACAAGGGCTGGTGTATTTGGCATGGTACGAACGATCTTTACATCACCAAGCCGCTCTCCAAGCCAAGCCAATGTCTTGCCCGGTGCGATCGTAACGATGATTTGCCCGGCAGGGAGCGTTGGCTGGATCTCTGCGATGACCGTCTCGTAATACTGAGGTTTTACGGATAAGAATAATACGTCTGCCTGTGTGGATACTTCCGTATTCGATGCAGTTGTACAGATACCAAGGGTTTCCTTTGCTTTCTCACGTGCAGCTTCCGATGCATCTGCTGCGATGATTTCCGAAGCATCGATTCCAGCGTGTGCCTTCAATCCGCCGATAATGGCGCTTGCCATATTTCCACAACCAATAAATCCAACTTTGTATTTCATGCTTGTTCATCCTTTCTGTTTTTGCCTGTCTGATTATTCAAAAGCCATGCGTGCCTGTAATCCAAAATCCGGTCGGTCGGTGATGATACCATCGACACCTTTGCGGATCAGTTTGCTCATTTTTGCAATATCGTTGACTGTCCATGCATAAACTTCTTTGCGATGCAGATGCATGCGCAGGAGAAATTCCCGTGTCACGAACTGGAAATGCGGGGAGATAAAATCTGCCTTGCATACATGTAACCGGTGAAGCGGAAAATATTCGTTTAACCGATGGACAACCGTGTTACGTGGTGTCCCAATCAGCAGCCCCGCTTTGATGTTCGGATCGATCTCCTTGATACGAAGTACCGAACGGTCAATAAATGACTTCATCATATAATCGGAGTAATCATAATAGCGTTCCACCAGATCAATGATTTTCTGTTCATATCCAGTTTCTTTTAACTCGATATCCAGCTTGATTTTTCCGCGGCACAGCTCCAATACTTCCTGTAAAAGCGGAACCCGGTAACCGTGTGTGCCGGTGATTCTACAGATTTCGTCATAGGTAAGTTGGCGGATATCCGTGCCGTTTAAATCTGGATTGTGAAATGCAATCAACTGATGATCCTTCGTTCGACGGATATCAAACTCTGCAAAATCTGCCTGCAGATTGATCGCAATCTGAAACGCCTCCAATGTGTTTTCGTGGGTGGCGAGTGCCGAAGCACCCCGATGTGCGATGATCGCAGTCATCATAGAGCATCATCTCCGCGCTCTCCGGTACGAATACGTACAGCATCTTCTATATTATATACAAAAATCTTACCATCCCCATAACTTCCGGTTGGAATACGTTCTGTAACCATGGCGATCAACTTCTCGCATACATCATCGGAGACAACGGTCTCAACCTTCAGTTTCGGGAGAAGATTGACGAAATAATCGCCGTTATGGTGCTGGGACTTATATCCCTTCTGGTTACCGTAGCCCATGATATTGCTGACCATAGCTCCGGTTGTGCTGCATTCATCTAAAATTTCTTTCATGTCATCGAGCTTTTCGGGCCGGATGATCACTTCAACTTTTTTCATTTTGCTGATTCCTCCTGTGATTCTTGTTTAAATATTGGTACCACGTAATTCGATGATTGGTGACCCTTTGCCGTTGATATAATCACCAGTGATGGTCACACGTCCGATGTTATCGTCACGTGGAATCTCATACATAATATCCATCATGAATTTCTCGATGATCGCACGGAGTGCGCGGGCACCGGTTTTCTTCTCCATCGCTTTTTCGGCGATGGCTTCGTAAGCACTGTCATCGAATTCCAGATCAACTTCATCTAAGGCAAGAAGCTTCTTGTACTGCTTCAGGATTGCATTTTTCGGTTCTTTCAGGATTTTGATGTACATATCCTTGTCTAATGCATCCAGCGTAAAGAGTACGGGAAGACGGCCGAGAAATTCCGGAATCATACCGAATTCCCGCAGATCTTCGGTTGTTACTTCTTTGATCAGGTTGTTGTTTTTGTCGTATTTATCTTTTAAATCTGCTGCAAATCCCATGGAGGACTGCTTGTTGAGACGCTGCTTGATAATGTCCTCGATATCCGGGAAAGCACCGCCGCAGATAAATAAGATATTTCGCGTGTTCATCGTTGTCATCGGTGTCATGGCATTCTTGCTGCCGGAACCGACAGGTACCTCAACTTCGGCTCCCTCTAAGATCTTCAGAAGTCCCTGCTGCACGGACTCTCCGCTGACATCACGGCTGCGAGTCTCTTTCTTCTTCGCAATCTTATCAATCTCGTCGATAAAGACGATACCTCGTTCTGCCTTCTCGACATCATTGTCTGCAACTGCAAGAAGCTTGGAGAGGATGCTTTCCACATCATCACCGATATAACCGGCCTCGGTCAGGGTCGTTGCGTCGGTAATGGCAAGTGGCACCTGTAAGATTTTGGCAATCGTCTGAACCAGATAGGTTTTACCGCATCCGGTTGGACCGAGCATGAGCATGTTGGATTTCTCAATCTCGATGTCATCCATCGTGTCTGTGATCACTCGCTTATAGTGATTGTAGACGGCAACTGACATGGCACGCTTGGCGTATTCCTGTCCGACCACATATTCATCCAGCATTGCTTTTATTTTGTGGGGCGCCGGAACATCCGCCATTGTAAGCGGTTTTTGCTCCTTTGCTTCCTTTGGCTTTTTTTTCTTTTTGACCTTCTGGGAAGTGGGGATATCATCAAATGGCATAAATTGTGACAAGTTGATATTCGGCATCTTGGATAGGTCTAAAAACTGCATCGCTCCGTTGTTGAAGGAGTCGAAGCTTTTCTGCATACAGTCGTTGCAGATATACATATTTCCCGGCATCCGGATAAATGGACCGGCTTCGGATTCCGGTCTGCGGCACAGATAACAATACTTTTCGTATTCGTCATCGTCGTTGTTATTCTGATTATTTCCGTTGTTGTCTGGCATAATTTCCTCCTGTGTGGATATGTGGCTGTCTGAACATTACAGCCGGATATTTTTGTCTATCCAATCCGCATACATCATGCGGAATTCCATTTGAATTATAGCACGAAACAGTCAATCTGACTATGGAATATTTAAGCAGACAGAGATATAATGAAAAAAGAAAGCGGATAGAACGGAATCGTACAAGAAATACAATGTCCGGATGAAAAAGTCAAGAATGTGGAGGAATGATGAACTATGAAGAAGCGTATTACGGAATATCTGGCATATATAGATGCATTGTTAGAAAGAGACGATATGGACTGGGAGCGGGAACGACAGAAGCACCTTGTGCAGATCGCTTTTTTTGCACATGAGAGACAGGTGCATCTGATTGTGATGGCACTGTTTGCATTGGCAACCGTAATTTCGATTTTATATTTGAATTTCAGTGGTTCCCTGATCATAGTGGCTCTTGTGTTTGCGCTTCTTGTACTGCTCATACCATATGTCATGCATTATTATCTGCTGGAAAACAGCGTCCAGAAAATGTATGAACAGTATGACCGTATGATGAATAAGATTGAGCCATCGTTTCGGATTTTGCCGGAAGACAAAAAGAAAAATAAGCAATAAAAGTACAAACAAAAAAGGTTCCGTTTGTGGGATGGATCATATACCACAGACGGAACCTTTCTGGTTATTGCTTTGCCTGATTTCCGTCGACCGCATCTTCCACGCCGTCCACAGCATCTTTGACACCTTCGCCGACACCCTCGGCAGCATCCTTGACACCTTCGCCGACACCCTCGGCAGCATCTTTCACGCCTTCGCCGATGCCGTCAGCGGCATCCTTAACCCCGTTTCCAACACCATTGGAATTCGTGGCATTGCCGCCGGTTGCGTTGTTATGTTCGGTAGTCATCTGTGTCTGTTCCGAGGTTGTTGCCGGGTCCTTACTTGTTTCGTCAGTACCACATCCACACATACAGATGGAAAGCATCATAGCAGTTGCTGCGATTGCAGCAGTCGTCTTGAATTTTCTCATAATAAAAACACTCCTTATCTAGTATTCAATCTATAAAAATAGTATGAACCTAAATAAGGAGATTATTTTACCAATTTCCGGTAATTATTTAAATTCAATCCGTTGGAGTCAGACAGGTGCAGTCATCTGGGTTGGTACAGTTTTCGCAGTTTCGCTTTTGGTCAAGCGGATTGCAAAGCTCCAATGGCTTGATGTTCCGGTCTAAGAGACTTCCGCTTACGAAGTTCATGCAGACGGAATCCTCCGGACTTGCCAATGTGCCTTTGGATACGATTGCTTTTCCGTTGTGAGGAATCCGGTATTGGTTGTAGTAGATAGATTTCACGATCAAGGTAAGTCCTACCGTCATTTCTGCATTTGCAATATCAAAATTTAATACCTTGGACATCGCCATGAGGTTAAGTCCTTGTGCAACTGTGCCGTTGGTGGAGAGGAAGCCGATAAAATTCAGGTTTGGCGTTGCTGCCGTTGTATCGGTGTAAGTAACACCATAAGGGGCGAACAACTGCATCGTTACAGAAGTTGGGTTGGTATCCTCGTCGTATTCCGGATCCGTCGTTGCGGAAGGAAGATAGACAACGCCTGTGACAGGAAGGGTTGCAAGCAGCCGTTTGCAGCAATCGTAGACGTAGATAACAAAGTCTACAGTCAGATTCGTGAGTGTCAGCTCGTAGCAGTTTGGCCGTCCGGCAATCGGCTTGATCGTTACGGAAGGCGCTGCTCCTGTTGCAAAGGTAATGTTTGTAACCTCTGCCCGGATATATGCCGTTGTTGGATAATCTGCAAGCAGGGTGGCGAGTGGAATCGTCCGGCATACGTTGATCCCGATCT
>USFH01000072.1 GCA_900553925.1 uncultured Clostridium sp. | reverse complement strand
GTATCCGGCATTCGGTGTGATGTAGAAGGTTACATTGGCTCCCTTGGCTACGTTCACCGACTGGGAGATTGTACCACCTTCACCTGCTGATGCAGTCAGAGCAATCTCGCCCTCCTCTAATGGCTTATGAATATCACAGACTTCATCTGTATATACATATCCTTCTGCAGACTCTCCATTCGAACCTACAAGAATCTTATTTCCATTCTCATCTGTCTCTATCGTGAATGATACCTTCTCCGGACATCCACTGTTTGCAAGCTTGTGTGACTCTGTACAGAACTCGATTGCCTCATGTCCGGTACAACGCTCCTTCGGAATATCTGCCTGTGCGTAGTAATCGGATGAGGTTGGACATCCTTCGCCAGGAAGAAGTCCGGTAATCTGACATACACTGATTGTCGTGATGCCCTCCGGCTTCTCGAAATCTGCGGATGTATCCTGTCCCTCTAATTCTACAATCTGATCCATGATAGATTTCCACATATACTTATGTGTATTCTGACCACCCATATCAACGTTACTGTCATATCCCATCCAGATTGATGCTGTGTAATATGGTGTCATTCCACAGAACCACAAATCGTAGTTTGAAGACGTCGTACCTGTCTTGCCTGCACACGTCATGCCAGTCTGCAGCCGTGCAGGTGTACCGGTACCACTTGTAACTACCGACTTCATCGCCTCGATCAGCTGCCAGGCCGTTGTTGCTTTGATAACCTCATGGCTTGTCGGTGTTGTGTTGTCAATCACTACGTTACCATCGTGATCAATAACCTTCGAATACAGAACCGGCTGATTATATACACCGCCATTTGCGATAGACGCATAAGCTGCTGTCATCTCATAGTTCGTAACACCATGGCTCAGTCCGCCGAGCGCACACGCCTGTGTCTTATCTGTCAGAAATGCACCTGTCTGCTTGTCAACTTCCTGATCGGCTAATGTCGTATATCCGAACTTCAGCAGATACTCAAATGCTGCCTCCGGTGTCTCCTCTGTGATTGCCTTAACTGCACATACGTTGATGGAGTTCTGGATACTCTTACGGATCGTACAATATCCGCTGTGTCCACCACCCGCATTACGCACTTCATTGCCATTTGCATACTGATATGGTTCATCATTAAACGAAGTCGCAAGTCCTGCCTTACCACTGTCAATCAGCGGTGCATATGCGGCAACGATCTTGAATGTAGAACCCGGCTGCCGTTCCGCAGTCGTTGCACGGTTAAATGCACGGTTTACCGTCTTCGTTCCCCGTCCGCCGACAAGTGCCTTCACGTATCCGGTGTGCTGATCCATGATTGTAAACGAAAACTGCGGCTGTGGTGATACGTTAAACGTCTCTGCCACATACGTTCCACCTGTCTTCTCTAACATGGCTTCCTTGAACTCATCGGCTGCCGCGCGGGCTGCATCTTCATTCGCATAGATATTGTTATATTTTGAATTTCCGGTCTGTTCCACGAAATAATTAAGCAGATGACCAATGCTGTAATTATATGTTGTCTCCCTATCCGGTCCGAGAATCGTAAGCTCGTAGCTCAGTCCGACTTTATCCGAATTATTCACATACTCCGGATCGTTGATGACGTTATCACAGATCTCCTGGATCTTCTTATCCTGTACCGAATAGATCTTATATCCGCCGGTATAGATCATGTTCTCTGCCTCTGCCTTGCTGCAGGAGAACATCTTCATAAAATCAACTACAAGCTGGTCAAGAATCGCATCTTCATAGTAGGTATTAATATCTTTCTCTGCAAGCTGTACCTCGTGTTCCGCATCGATTCTTGCATATACATCATCTGCCATTGCCTGATCATACTGCTTCTGTGTGATATATTCATACTGCAGCATCTTCTCAAGCACCTTCTGACGACGCTTTGCATTCTCATCCGGATTTGCCACCGGATCATAACGACTCGGGTTCTGTGTGATACCTGCGATAACCGCAATCTCTGATACTGTAAGCTCGGTCATATCCTTGCCAAAATACTTCTCAGAAGCCGCCTGAATACCACTAACACCTCTACCCAAATAGATTGTGTTCAGGTAATACTCCACAATCTCTTCCTTCGTATATTTCTTCTCGAGTTCAATCGCCAGATACTGCTCCTGGATCTTACGTTCAAGTTTATCCATGAAGGTTGTCTCATCAAGTCCGACGTTGAATACCTGGTTCTTAATGAGCTGCTGCGTCAGCGTCGATGCACCTTCATTGAAACTTCCGCTCTTTGCGCCATTTACAAACGCACGGAAGATTCCTCTTACATCTATACCATTGTGTGTCCAGAATCTCGCATCCTCAATTGCTACGAATGCATTCACATAATCCTTCGGAATCTGATCGTAGTAGACATAGACACGGTTCGAGTCAATCGTCGCAATCTCTTTCTCTACATTTCCATCCTTGTCATAGATGTTCGTCCGGAAGCCCTTCGGCATAATGCTGATATTCGAAGCATCCGGTGCATTGTCCAGGATTCCCTTCATCATACCAAAGCCTGCTCCGGCACCGGCTATGATAACCGCAATAATACAAACCAGCACTATCTTGAAAAAGGCAACCAGAACCTTTCTGCCATTTCTCTGTGTCTTGGAAACGAGCTTCCTCTGTTTCTTCTCTGTCTCCGCCTTTGAATAGCCCATTGAGCTACCTCCCTTTTTATTCCAATATAAGTATTCAGATAAACGCCATTATAACAAACTTTTCCATCAAATACAAGCGATTCACATGTTATTCACATATTCTAAACATTTTTGATTTGCTCTATTCTTTTTTTCTTTTTTTTGGTAAAATAAACTCAGGTGCCGCAGGAATGCCTGCGTGTAAATTCCCTGCGCGGTTTACATGCTCCACAATGCAAGCGCAGTCGGAGGATAAAGAATGAAAGGTTTTGTAGGAATCGGCTGTGCAGATCGTGTGGAAACCGCTGTCGAAGAAGCAACTACCGGATTGAGAAAAGCCGATTTTTTAATTTTAATTGCAAATTATTCAGCCATCACCAAGGCTGCTGAGATTCTCGCCGAGAAATACCCCCAGACCCCGATGATCGGGACAAGCGGCAGCGCCGTCGCCCGTCACACACTGACGGAAAACCAGCTTGTCGTAATCGGTTTTGCCGGCGTAGAAGTATGCACCGGTCTGATTGAAAATGTACGGACAACTCCCGTCAAATCAATCCCTGCATTTTCGAGTGCGATTGAACAGATTGCGCCGGGGGATCATGATACAATCTGTCTGGAATTTATCACCGGCAGCGAAGAACGTGTCTTATCCACACTACACGCACCGCTGGAAGAAGCAGGAATCCCATTGGTCGGTGCAAGCGCTTTCGGCGTACTGCTCGGCGAGAAGCATCTGGTTGTCAAGGACGGAAAGTCCCACACAAGAAGTCTTGCTTACGCGTTCCTGAAGAACAAGGGTGGTCATATCCATGTATATAAAGAAAATATATACGAGCGCCAGAGTAAGCGTGCACATTTCGCGAACCTTGTGGAACCGGGTACGAAGACTCTTTTCCAGTTAGATGGTGGCCCTGCACTCGAATTATATCAGGGAGAAACCGGAATTGAATTGGAGAATCTCATCTCAGCTATGCCACGCCATCCGCTCGGACGTGCCCTCGGAGAAGATACCTGTATCATCCAGACAATGTCTGTGGACCGGAATGGTGTCATGTTTAACGGCAAGGCAATCTACGAAAATGACAGTATCTATATTATGAAGCCCGGTGATTACCGGCAGATACATGCCGATCTTCTCGAACAGATCCGGAATGTGTGCAAGCCTTCATTCCTGCTTGGATACGAGAGTAAAAACCGGCTTTCTCTCTTCGAAGAGGAAGGGTATCTGCAGGATTACATCACATCATTTGACAATCTTGCCCCCGCCGCGCTCTTCGTTGGCGACGGGCAGCAGCTTGATAATCAGCATATGAACCAGTCACTGGTTATCTGTGCATTTGAATAAAAGACATCACGCAGGAGGATATATATTATGTTCAAAAGAAAACAGGACACGCATGCCATCCCAACCGAGACTGCAACCGGGCTGGCACTGAAAGAAAGCTTAGCCCCAATCACACAGATTACGAAAAGTCTGAAGGCAAACCGGAAATCCCTCATCGAAGAAGAACAGCAGACTGCCAGTCAAATCTCCGATATCCAGAGTTCCTTCGATACGATTCTCGCACAATCCGATCAGGTTGCATCCGGCATGGATACGATCAAGCAGGAATTCGCGAATATTGTCGAAGTTTCATCCCAGATTGAGACAAGCGTCAGTGGTGTACTTACCGCCACCGATCAGGCAAACGAAAATGTCGAAAGCCTGAAGGAAAGCTCTATCAATGTATTGCAGGACTTCGAGCGTGTCATCGAAGTATTGAGCAAGTTCCAGAAGAGCTTCGATGAAATTCAGGAGACGATGTCCGGTATCATCGGTATTGCCAACCAGACCAACATGCTCTCTTTGAACGCATCGATTGAAGCAGCACGTGCCGGCGAACACGGTCTTGGATTCGCTGTTGTTGCAACCGAGGTCAGCACCCTCTCCGCCGAAATCAAGAAGCTGGTTGATACGGTCAATTCCAACATGGCACTGCTCCGGGATGATGCCTCCAATCTGAACGCATCGATGGAGACAGCGAACAAGATGCTCTCCCATGAACAGCAGCAGGTACAGAAAACAACCGAGCTTTTCGGGAATATCAAAGATTCCGTGAACGGTGTAATCGAGGTACAGCAGCAGATTGCTGCCGCCGTTGATAATTGTAACAACACCGCAGATCAGATCCAGGGTGATATCTTAGATGCCAAGGACGGTTACATCGGCGTATCCGAAACTGTCAATCAGTTATCCGGCGATATTACAAGGAAAAATCAGCTCTACGAGAATATGATCAATCTTCTCGATCAGGTAGATCCGATTGTTGAAGAAATCCAGACCAACAACATCAATATCTAAGGATCCGGATACCTATATATAAAAATAGCAGGCACTCTTATGTGTCTGCTAATTTTTTTGCGGCATGTTCCACCATAGCTTCTAATTCCGGCAGTTCGAAGACCCGAAGCTCCGCTTCTATCTCCCCCATCTTACGCCGGATACCGGATGCAAGCAGCTTCTTTGCATTCGCAACCGCCTCCGGTGCATAAGTCCAGTCAATCTCGCGGATCCGGTGCACATGCGTCCATGCATCCCCAGACAGCGAAAGCTCTGGAAACCGCACCTGATATTTCTCTGCAAAATATCCATTCATCGCGTCATAGTCCCCGTAATACAATGCTTTCGAGAAAAACTCCTTCCGGTCATAGACCTTATTTTTCTCTACGATTTCGACATACGCAACTTCCGTATACCGCTTCTCCGGATTCTTGTCCACTCCATAAAACCGGAAATGTTTCTCCCAGTAAGTATCTAAAAACATTCTATCCAGAAACAAATGCGCATAATATCCTCTCACATACGGTTCCTGCATATATGCACCATACTTTTCCAGAAAAAGCGAAAGATTCGGCCTCCGTGCAAGCAGCGGATAAGTTTCATCATCCCAGAAATGTGTTGTCCGTTTGTCCTTACACATGTCCGCGATCATATTTCCAAGATAGAACAAATTCTCATCCTGTTTTGTAAGCGTCCCTCCGGCAAGCTCCAGAATCCGCTTCGCACAGGACAGATGGATTACATAGCTTGGCATATCCGGACCTCCGACAACAGATCATCATCTAAGAATACATTTCCCAGATTCGGCATAGATACGATCTTCTCCGAAACCGTTTTCTTCCCGGAAGCTGTCTCTTCCTGCTCTGCCTTCCTTGGCTTTTCCATGCGGGACATCGCAGTCTGCATCGGTTCCTCCGGCATACGCCACCGGTCTGACACCCGCTCCAGCTTCTGCTCTCTTACATCCTTCATGCTGTAAAAAAGCAATCCCTCTAACACATCCTCAATCCGGTCGGAAATGCCGATTGAAGACATCAGCCGTTCTTCGGTCGTCACAAACGTCCGCTTATAATCGATACACCGGATATAAATATCCGCAATACTTCCCAGCCTCCTGCGTTCAAAAATATCCTGGAACTGTCCCAGCGTCTCCATACGCACATCCGCTGTACCATTCACCTCGGCAGAGAGAACCTCTCCCATAGCTACCGCGTACACATATGTTGTCTCTGACACCTTCAGGTTCTGCAAAAACGCATACACCGCAAGCGATATCCCCCACATCTTAGAAGGGAATAAAATCCCAACGCTTTCTGCCTGGAGCAATTCCCCCCGGTATTCCGTATATTTCATCACCTTGCAGTTCGGCAGACATCGTTCCATCTGCTCTGTCATTGCCTGACGCCGGTCCATCTTCCATGCATGTCCCGCCGCCATATCCACATAGTCTGAGACATAGAATATATAATTCCTCGTCTCTTCCGTATCCATCTGTAAATCCATACCCCGTCTCAACCTTTGTATCCTCCCCTGCTATCTCTTCGTATCCTTATCCCGGATCAGTGATTCGTATAACGTCCGGAACGCAAATTCGCGATATGCTTCCAGCGTCATCCCGGTGTGCTTCGTAATCTCTTTTTTCTTCTGCTCAGAAATCTGTATAATTCCGGAAAGCGCAGACCACAAATATAAAACCGTTGATTTCACATCCAGTGATACAGCAAGCGTTTTGTTCTTCTTTCCCTTCTCTATAAGCAATTCAACCAGATTATATAATTCCTGCAGAATCGCCGGCAGAACATTGACCGCTTTCTTACGGCTGTTCGTCGCCTTCTCCTCGAACATCAGTGATGCATAATACTTCGGATACCGTTCACAGAATCCGACCAGGCTTTCGCACAGCTTATAATAGCTTTGCTCAAAACTGTCATCGGTCTCGAAATCGGTCGTAAGTTTCCCAATTAAAGCATCCAGATAATCGACCACAATGGAATTGTATATATCCTCCTTGCTTTGGAAATACACATAAATCGTCGACTTACTGTAGTCTGCCTGCAAAGCAATGTCATCCATCGTCGTCTCCTGTACTCCCTTCGTCTCAAACAGCTCCCGGGCCGCAGTCAGAATGTTGTCGCGATTAAATTGTTCCAACGCAAGCTTCTTGCGTGCTCCCATATTCTCTCCCGCCAAATACAACTATTGCACTCATTATACAACCCCAAGTATTATTTTTCAACTACAAGTTTCATTATTTTACTTCAAATGCATTTTTTCGACTTTTATTCTTTCATATATACTTTTATATTATTTATTGTACTTTTAGTTCGATTTAAGAGAAACGAGCCTGTCCCTCATGCGAAGCAGTATTTTCTTCTCCAGACGGCTCACCTGCACCTGACTGATATTTAATGCTTTTGCGACCTCTGTCTGCGTCTGATCCTCGAAGAAGCGGAGACGGATCAGCTCCTGATCCTGCAGCGGAAGTTCTTCCATCGCCTGTCCGATCAGAATCCGGTTCATCACATTCTCGGCTGCCGCTTCCGACTGTGCCTCATCTACCAGACGCTCCGCAAGACTCACCTGTGCCCCATCCTTCCCGCAGACCGTCTGCTGGATAGATTCCACCTCCCGGTTTGCCTCCGTCGCAAGCACAATATCCTCCGGACAAAGCCCTGTATAAGCAGACAATTCATCCAGGGTTGCCTCTCTTCCATATTCATGCAGCAGCTTCTCCTTTGCCTTGCTGATCTGATACCCATTCTGTTTTAAGATCCTCGAGACCTTGATTGCTCCGTTGTCCCGTAAAAAACGTTTGATCTCTCCTGATATCAGTGGAACCGCATAAGTGGAAAACTGTACACCAAACCGGATTTCAAACCGGTCGACCGCTTTGAGCAGTCCCATGCACCCGATCTGATACAGTTCTTCAAGATCATAGCCTCTGTTCATAAATCTTCTTGCAATGCTCCATACAAGCCCTGTATTGTCTGAAACTATTTTTTCCTTCGCAGTTTTACTTCCCATCTGCGCCTGTTGAAACAGTTCCCATTCATTCATCTACTCATACCGGGGTGCAGGTGCACCGATCTCCTTCCACATTTTTACTACGGTTCCCTGCTGCAGCTTGGATTCCACCTCCAGCCGATCCATGAACGCTTCCATGAAAGAAAATCCCATACCGGAGCGCTCCTCGTCCGGCTTCGTAGTAAAAAGCGGTTCCATCGCCTGTGTTATATCTGCGATTCCAACGCCCCGGTCCCGAACCTCTATGTACACGGACCGGTTCTCCACAATCGTTTTGATTTCAATCTTGCCCGGTCCGTTTTCATACCCATGTATCACCGCATTCGTCACTGCTTCCGAAACTGCCGTCTTGATATCCGATACCTCTTCGAGCGTCGGATTCGTCGATGTGATGAATGCCGCAACAACCACGCGCGCAAAGCATTCATTCTTTCCAATGCTGTCAAACTCTATTCTCATTTCGTTTGCGTTACTCATAATATCCTCCCTTTACCATCTCCTGTTTCAATGCATCCATCGTGTCAACCTTCTTCAGAATCTGATAAATTCCAGACAACATCAACACACGGTCAATCGTCTCATTCACATGTATTGCATATACTGCGCCTCCCTTATCATGCACGATTCGAAACCTGCCTGTGATAAGCCCGATTCCTGAGCTGTCCATAAATTGTGTTTTCGCAAAATCAAAGATCAGAAAACGGATATCCTCCTCTTTAAATACCTGCATCGTCTTCCGCTTGATCATATCTGCCGCATAATGATCAAGTTCTTCCGGCAGGTAATATATCATCACACCATTTTCAACTTCATACAACATACACAAAACCTCCATCTCAAAACAAAATAAAAAAAGAAAGCGAATGAAATCTTCACTCACTTTCTTTCGTTTCTTCGAATCCGCTTACGCTATTCTTTATCTATCATATTTTGTAAATCCGTATCGGACATACCGGATACCACATTGGAATAATCCGGCAGGTTTTCGCCCGCCTTTGCCGCACCGTTTTGCAATGTCTCAATCTGTTTATTCAGACTTTCGACTTCCGCTGACAGACTATTAATCGTAGAATTCTTGCCTGCCAGCTCCTCGCTGTATGTCTTAATCAGCTGCTCATTCTCGTTGCGAAGCTTTTTCTTCTGTCCCGGAAGAATAAAAAAGCCAAATAACAGAACGCCAAATACAAGACCTAACAACACATAAAGTCCGGAATACCGTGCCAGACTTACCGGACCAAACTCTCCGGTTCTGACCACATTCGTATTTCTCTTTGCCTTGATTTCCTGGAATATGTTCCGTTTCTCTGTCTTCTTCGGTGACTGGCCGTCCTCCGTGACAACAATCTCCTCAAGATAATCGTCATCAAGCAGTCCATCATTCTCGACATTCTGCTTGCGCATCTCGATGATGTTCTCCTCCGTATCGCCCATCTCCCGCAGGTAATGGATTGCCTGCGGATTCGCCTTATCAATCTTCAGGACACGCCGCAATGTCACACGTGCCTTCTCATAATTATCTTCGTGGATATATAAAAGTGCCAGAAGCAGATATCCCTTCACAAAATGCGGATTATCCGAAAGCGTACTCTTCAGCTGGAGAATTGCAAGATCGTAATCCTCACTGTGTGCATACTGGATTGCCATGTTGAACTTCCTGGCAAGCTGATCGGCACTCTCGAGCCGCTGCGGTTCCTTCTTCAACTCCTTCAGGTATCTCGTTGCGATATTGTTATCCTGCTGGTAGTTGATACTCATAACCCACTCGCTCATCGCCAGCACTGCTTCTCCCATCTCATAATAGATGAGCCCAAGCAGATTTCTTGCCTGAATATTCCGCTTATTATAACGCAATGACTGAAGGAGAGATTCAACCGCACCAGACAGATCCCGCGCCGATGCACGATCATAGCTGATATTATAGTAATAATTCGATGTATTCTCCGCCTTTTTGAGCAGCTCCTGCAAGCGCGCAAGCTTGATCTGCGCCGTTTCCAGACGCGACTGCGTGTCGTAATACTGCTCGCTGATATTTTCCGCCGAGTCGTCCTGCCACGTCACATGGCAGAGCGTGCCCACCTGCGCGCAGAAGTCAGCGAACTGCTCCGCCGGCACGCGCACGGTATAGCTCGCGTGGCGATAACCGCTGGAATAGTTCGAAAAGTTCTTCTGCTCGAAGTAAGCGCCGCTGCGCTCCACAAGCGCGGCAATGTCCTCCACCGCCTGTTCGTAGGAGAGCGTCTGCATCTCGATGTGCGCGCTGTAGATCATCTTGACGCCGCGCTCGGAACGGCTCTTGTCGATACCCGAGCCTACCTGCCCATCGCCGTTCCACGCGCCCGCGCCTTCCGGTTCGTCATCTGTTGCGCTAAAGTCGTAGTCTTCTTTCGCCGATTCATAGCCGTTGTAGTCGCCCGTCATCGTATCCGAGCCAGCAGACTTCGCGCCGCAGGCGGCAAGGGACAGCGCCAGCACCAGCGCGAGCAAAAGGGTCAAACATCTTTTCATCTTCTTTCACCTCACTCTTAATTTGGGGGCTTGCGAAGGTTTAGACGTTCATTTTGCGAAAAAAGTTCCGAAATTCCTTGTTTTTCTTATTCCAGCTCATCGAGCGTCATCGAAAAGCTCTCCATACAGTGTGTCATGAAGTAGTCGAGCTCCGGCATTTTCATCTCGTCCAGCGCGCGGCGCGTCTGCTCGGCAGCCTTTTTGAATTCAAGATTGCCCG
>USFH01000071.1 GCA_900553925.1 uncultured Clostridium sp. | reverse complement strand
CGGCGATGGCGAGATGATTAACTCCGAGTTCCTGAATGGATTTACGAATAAGAAGGATTCTATCGCCCGTATGGTTGAAGAAATCAAGAAGATGGGTGTCGGTGAAGCAGGCGTACAGTTCAAGATGAAGGACTGGGCATTCAATCGTCAGAGATATTGGGGCGAGCCAATTCCTCTGGTTCATTGTCCGTCTTGCGGTGTCGTAGCCGTGCCATATGAGGAGCTTCCTCTGGAGCTTCCGGATGTGAAGAACTTCGAGCCGGGTGAGGATGGTGAGTCCCCGCTTGCAAAGATTGATTCGTATGTAAACTGCAAGTGTCCAAAGTGTGGTGGCGATGCAAAGCGTGAGACAGATACAATGCCACAGTGGGCAGGTTCGTCATGGTATTTCCTGCGTTATATTGATCCGAACAATGACAAGGCATTTGCAGACCGTAAGAAGATTGATTACTGGATGCCGGTTGACTGGTACAACGGTGGTATGGAGCATGTAACAAGACATATGATCTACTCCAGATTCTGGCATCGTTTCCTGTATGATATCGGCGAGGTAAATACGCCGGAGCCATATGCAAAGCGTACGATCCAGGGACTGATCTTAGGACCGGATGGCGATAAGATGAGTAAATCCAAGGGAAATGTGATTGATCCGCTTGATATCGTAGAAGATTACGGTGCAGATACGCTCCGGACATATGTATTGTTCATGGGAGATTATGCAGCCGCAGCTCCATGGAGTGACAGCTCCGTGAAGGGATGTAAGCGTTTCTTAGAGCGTGTAGCGGGTATGGTAGATATGGTATCCGATGATCCTTCCACAGATGCTTTGGAAGTAAGCTTCCATAAGGCAATCAAGAAGGTAAGCAGTGATATCGAAGAGACAAAGTTTAATACCGCGATTGCAACGCTGATGGCGCTCACAAATTCTGTTTACAGTGCCGGCAAGCTGAGCAAAGAACAGCTTGAGATCTTTATCAAGCTTCTCTGCCCGTTTGCGCCACATCTGACAGAGGAGATCTGGGAGTCTCTCGGACATGGGGATTTCCTGTCAGTCAGCGCATGGCCACAGTACGAGGAAGAAAAGACCGTTGATGCAACGGTCGAGATCGGTGTACAGGTCAACGGTAAGGTAAGAGGAACGGTTCTTGTTGCAAAGGATGAGGACAAGGATGCCGTACTTGCCCGTGCAAAAGAGATTGTGGCTGATAAGTTAACTGGTAACATCGTAAAAGAGATTTACGTACCGGGTAAGATTGTAAATATTGTATGTAAGTAAGCGGTGTATATATGAAAACCGAATAGGACGATAAAGAATAAAACAGTGAAATTGGCAGTATGTGATCGTTTGTCTGTTTTATAAATGTTCTGAAGAAACGGTTGTCTGACATTGGTTGTGTACCATGTCTGACAACCGTTTTTTGTTATAGGAAAAAAGATTTGATCATCTGGAATTTCTGGCGCTCTGCCGGGGACATGCTTTCTTCCATCGCTTCGAGGAGCAATGCGGATTCTTCTTTCGTGAAGCTCAAGTTTCGCCGTTTTAATTCCTGATTGATCTGCAGGATCTGCGGCAGCAGTTCCTCGGCGGACTGGTATCTGCTCTGCTCTTTGATTTCGTTGATGATTTTCAGTTTGGTTGGATGAATGTTTCGAAGTTTCGGGTTTTGTTCAAACATAGGAGAACCTTTCTATTTATTGGGAATTCAGGATATCCATAACGCTGGAATACAGATCCTTGTGCGTAGATGCCTGTTGCGTCTGTCTACGGTCAGGATTCTGCTTCTGTTGAGTGCAATCCTTCTTAAAATCTGGACTATGACTTTGCCGCGGTTCATAGTCCGGCGGCGGAGGTGGTGCACCGCAGCCCGGTTGAGGAGGAAAATCATGGTGGGGGCCGTGCCCCAGTGGTGGAGGAAAATCGCAGGGATTCCCACTATTATTATATGGTGGCGGCCCGGGTGTTCCGGAATCATTCATTGCCTGCATGACCTGCATCATTTTGAGCATCTGCTGCATATTCTTGATATTGCCTGCGAAGTCGCCCGGCAGGAAACGGCACATACATTCCATCATTTCCTCGGAGCTTTCCGGATGGCAGTCGAATCCGCAGGAAGCAACGTAATCCGGGTGGTCAAAGCATTGCATCAGGGCGCGGATTTCCTGGTATTTAATTAAGAGGATCAACGGCTTTTTGTAGGCATAGTCCACAAAAGGAATCATGGCTTCCAAGAAAAACAGGGAGTCGTCATGGATCAGTTGATCGAGTGGATGATTATGCAACATGGCGGATGCTCGGAAATCTTGTTAGTCTAATATATGTGTGAATGCCTGAAAATATGAGATTGGAATATAGCGCTATCGGCTCGATGAACATTGACCGTCATATAAAAACCATGTAGGCATGGCTTTCTGCGCAAAAACTCCCCTACAAGTGAACTTGTAAGGGAGCCACGAAGAATTCCTCTATTAACAACCGCAACCGCAACCGCCGCCATTGTTATTTCCGCAGCAGAAGAGGAGAATCAGGATGATCCAGATACAGTCATTGTCGCAACCGCAACCGTTTCCGCCGCAGAATCCTCCGCCGCCACAGCCACCGCACAATAACAACAGGATGATGATCCAGATGCAGGAACAGTTGCTGCCATTTCCGATGTTAAAACCATTTCCACAGCCGCAACCGCACTGTGTAGCTGACAAATCGCTCATGAGATGCCTCCGCTAAAAATTCTTATGGTTTATACTATGCACCTGTCAGGGAAGTGTTAAAAAAAGTTGAATGCAAATACGTAAAATGATAAGATAGAAGAAATTCGCGAAGGGTGACAAAATCCGATGAAGCATAAGAAGTTTGAATTGATTATAATGAAAAATACGCTCGCCATGGTTCTGCCGATCATGGTTCTTTTACTTGCGCTGATTGCGGTTGCTGTGCGGTATTCGTTCTTCCATGTTGCGCAGTGCTATACCATTTCCGATACGGAATCTGTACAGGAACGTATCGAAAAACTATACGATGCGAAGCAGACGAGTGTCCGCTATGATGCAAAGAATCTATATTATACCGGGTATAATTATCTGGTTGAGGGGAAGATTAAAGGCGCGTATTACTATAATTTTCAGGATGATTACATGACATTTTTCCTTATAAATACGAAGAAACCCAAAGCATATATTGCGAACCGGACGATCAAGGGGCGGATCGTGAAGGATGAAGTCGTGCCAGAGCATATCATAGCGGGATTATCCAAGAATGGGGATGTTCCCATGCAGATTCTGGATGGCTTCTACGATTCTTATGTGATCAGTGAACCGGATTATCCGTATGTATATACCGGGATTGCGTATATTATTCTGATTGCATTATCGCTCGTGTATGTGATCGTGCTTTCATATGTGGTTCGTATCTGGATGCATCCGTACAAGAATCCGCAGGCGAAGAAGCTGCGGGCATATGGACGGAGAAGTGCTGTGATTGAACAGCTTAATACGGAACTGCGTGACAGCTTGTATTTCCGGTATCATGGAATCTTTGTGACGGATGATTTCCTGATTGCAACGTATTGGTTTCACACGGATGTAATTCGTCTAGACGATGTGCGGTATCTCTCCAAGAACCGTGTCGAGGAGAAAAACGGCAAGGAAATCTATCGGCTGACATTATCGGAACCGGAGACAGACCTGTTCTACGAGATTGATTTCAAGGAAGAAGAACTGATCGATGCTTGTGTGGATGCAATAAGAGGATGAATAAAAGATACAATCGTTACAGATTTCGGGGTTGACACAGCTATTTATTGTGCTAAAATGTTTCTTGATAGGTGCATTTGCGGAATGAATGATGATGCGCCTGCAAGAACAGAATAAGATAAAAGACGTTGAAGGTGCAACAAGGATTTTCAAGACCTGACAGAGAGACGGGGTCACGGCTGCAAGCCCTGTTCAGTAGAGGAAGATCTCATTTTCACACCGGAGTCGCGGATTTGAACATGCCATTGTCGTGGTGCAGTGGAAAGTAGGATTCGTCGTGTTATGCACGTTACGCATACAATGAGTGCGACTGTCATAGTCGAATCAGGGTGGTACCGCGGATATTACTTCGTCCCTAGTATAGGACGGAGTTTTTTTAATGGAGGAAAACAGGAAATGAAAGAAAAGTTGCAAAGCATCAGAGAACAGGCACTTTCCAAGATCGCAGAGGCACAGGATATCAACCTCTTGAATGATATCAAGGTGTCGATCCTTGGTAAGAAGGGGGAATTAACCCAGGTATTGAAGAGTATGAAGGATGTGGCTCCGGAAGATCGTCCGAAGGTTGGACAGATGGTAAATGAGACACGTGCGAACATCGAAGCAAAGCTCGAGGAGAAGATGAAATCCATCAATTCTGCTCTGCGCGCGGAGAAGATGAAGCGTGAGACGATCGATGTTACACTTCCTGGTGTGAAGAAGATCGACGGACACAGACATCCGAACCAAATTGCACTTGAAGACTTAGAGCGCGTATTTATCGGTATGGGATATGAGATCGTATCCGGACCGGAAATCGAATATGACAAATACAACTTTGAACTTTTGAATATCCCTGCAAACCATCCGGCAAAGGATGAGCAGGATACGTTCTATATCACAAAGGACATTCTGCTTCGTACACAGACATCACCGGTACAGGCAAGAATTATGGAGCAGGGTAAGCTGCCAATCCGTATTCTGTCACCGGGTAGAGTATTTCGTTCTGACGAAGTAGATGCAACGCATTCACCATCCTTCCATCAGGTTGAGGGACTGGTTGTTGACAAGGGAATCACAATGGCGGATCTGAAGGGAACACTCGATCAGTTCGCGAAGGAATTCTTTGGCGAGAAGACAAAGACGAAGTTCCGTCCGCACCATTTCCCATTTACAGAGCCTTCTGCAGAGGTGGATATCACCTGCTTCAAGTGTGGCGGCAAGGGCTGTCGTGTATGTAAGGGCAGTGGCTGGATTGAGATTCTTGGCTGTGGTATGGTTCACCCGCACGTATTGGAAATGTGTGGCATTGATCCGGAGGAGTATTCGGGATTCGCATTTGGTATCGGACTCGAGCGTATCACACTCTTAAAGTACGAGATCGATGATATGCGTCTCTTGTACGAAAACGATACAAGATTTTTGAATCAGTTCTAAGATGGAGGTAAGAAGATGAATACACCGATTTCATGGTTAAAAGTATATGTTCCTGATTTAGACGTGGACGTACAGGATTTCGTAGATGCGATGACACTGTCCGGTTCTCATGTAGAAGGATACGAGAAAAAAGATAAGAATTTAGAGAAGATAGTCGTTGGTAAGATCGAGAAGATCGAGAAGCACCCGGACGCAGATAAACTCATTATCTGTCAGGTAAATATCGGTGCCGGGACGATCCAGATCGTAACAGGTGCCCCAAATGTAAAGGAAGGTGATCTCGTACCGGTTGTCCTAGATGGCGGCAAGGTTGCAGGCGGACATGATGGCGAGCCACTTCCGGAGGACGGCATCAAGATCAAGAAGGGAAAGCTTCGTGGTATTGAGAGCGATGGTATGATGTGCTCCATCGAAGAGCTTGGCTCATCCAGAGATCTGTATCCGGAGGCACCGGAGTATGGTATTTACATTTTCGGGGAAGAGTCGGGCGTAAAGCCGGGCGATGATGCAATCGCAGCACTTGGCCTGCATGATTCCGTTGTAGAGTATGAGATTACATCGAACCGTGTGGATTGTTTCTCTATGATCGGTATGGCAAGAGAAGCTGCTGCAACCTTTGACAAGGAATTCCACGAGCCGGAGATTAAAGTACAGGGCAGTGGCGGCGATGTCAATGATTACATTACCGTGGATGTGCAGGCACCGGATTTGTGCCCACGTTACACAGCCAGAGTTGTGACAGATTTGAAGATCGGACCTTCTCCAAAATGGATGCGTGAGAGACTGGCTTCGCAGGGAATCCGTTCCATCAACAATCTGGTTGATATCACAAACTATGTTATGGAAGAGTACGGTCAGCCAATGCACGCGTATGACTTAGATACGATCGCAGGCAAGAAGATTGTTGTAAAACGTGCAAATGACGGTGATACATTTGTGACACTGGACGGTCAGGAACGTAAGATGGATAAAGACGTTCTGATGATCTGTGACGGCGAGAAGGAAATCGGTATCGCCGGTATCATGGGTGGCGAGAATTCCATGGTTACGGATGACATCAAGACATTGTTGTTCGAGGCAGCCTGCTTCGACGGTACGAATATCCGTCTCACAACAAAGCGAATCGGTCTTGCTACTGATGCAGCCGCAAAATTCGTGAAGGGACTTGATCCAAACTTGGCAGAACAGGCAATCAATCGTGCCTGTCAGTTGATCGAGGAGCTTGGCTGTGGTAAGGTCGTTGACGGTATGGTGGATGTATATCCAAATCCAGTCAAGGAGATCGAGCTTCCGTTTGAGCCGGAGAAGATGAACAAGCTGCTCGGAACAGACATTTCTTCTGATGTTATGCTTTCCATCTTCAAGAAGCTGGAGCTTCGTTATGATGAAAAGACAAATATGCTGACAATCCCTACCTTCCGTCAGGATCTCAAATGTATGGCAGACCTTGCAGAGGAAGTGGCACGTTTCTATGGCTACGCCAATATTCCGACGACACTGCCACACGGCGAGTCTACTGCCGGTAAGAAGAGCTATGCAGAGCGTGTAAATGATATCGTAAGAAATATTGTTGAGGGTGATGGTTTCTCCGGAGCTATGCATTATTCGTTCGAGAGTCCGAAGGTATTTGATAAGCTGTTAATCCCACAGGATTCCGTATATAGAAATGCAATCCAGATCATGAACCCACTTGGTGAGGACTTCTCTATCATGAGAACGCTTCCATTGAATGGTATGCTGACATCTCTTTCTACAAACTATAACCGTAGAAATAAGCATGCAAGATTGTATGAGCTTGCAAATGTATATCTGCCAAAGGCACTTCCGCTGACAGAGCTTCCGGATGAGCGTATGATGTTAACCCTCGGTATGTTCGGCGAGGGCGATTTCTTCGACCTGAAGGGTGTGATCGAAGAGCTGACAGAGAAGCTTGGATTTGCAAAGGAAGTAAGCTACGAGCCAACTTCTGAGCATCCATTCTTACATCCGGGACGTCAGGCTAATATCACGAAGGGTAAGCTTTCCGTTGGTTATCTTGGACAGCTTCATCCGGAGGTTGTTGAAAACTATGGTATGAAGAAAGAAGTCTATGTTGCAGTTCTTGACATGCAGACAGTTACAATGCTTACGACATTTGACAGAAAGTACGAAGGGATCGCGAAGTTCCCAAGTGTTACACGTGATTTGGCATTGGTTGTGGATAAGACGGTATTTGTTGGCGAGATCGAGAAGGTCATCAAGAAATGTGGCGGAAAGATGTTAGAAAGCTACAAGCTGTTCGATGTCTATGAAGGTGAGCAGGTAGCACCTGGCAAGAAGTCTGTTGCATATTCACTTGTATTCCGTGACAAGACAAAGACTTTGACTGATGCAGATGTTAATCCGGTTGTGGAGAAGCTTCTCACAGAGCTTTCGAAGATGGGTATTGAAATCCGGGCATAATGAAATTGTGCAGTGAGGGAAGCCTTTTTGTACATTGCGTGTATGGAAAACGGATATAGCTTATGCGTAGTACAGCATGTTATATTTTGCACCCAGTGTATATAGAAGAAACATGGAGCAGATAGATATGAACGAAATGAAGTTAAGTGATTTTAATTATGAGTTGCCGCAGGAGCTGATCGCGCAGGATCCGCTCCTGAAGCGAAGCGATTCCCGGCTTATGGTGTTGAACCGTGAGACAGGTGGAATCGAGCACCGGCATTTCTCGGATGTGATTGAATACTTAAATCCGGGTGATTGTCTAGTCATCAATGATACAAAGGTTATTCCGGCCAGACTGATTGGCGTGAAGGAAGATACAGGAGCGTCCATTGAGGTGCTGCTCTTGAAGCGCCATGATGATAAAGTCTGGGAGACGCTGGTGAAGCCGGGCAAGAAGGCACGTGTAGGTGCGCGGATATCTTTTGGAGAAGGAAAGCTTGTCGGTGAAGTGATTGACATTGTCGAAGAGGGCAATCGTCTGATCCGCTTTGAATACGAAGGAATCTTCGAAGAAGTGTTAGACGAGCTTGGGCAGATGCCGCTTCCGCCATATATTACACACCGGCTGGAGGACAAGGATCGTTATCAGACGGTCTATGCAACACATACCGGTTCGGCAGCGGCACCGACGGCAGGCTTGCATTTTACGAAAGAACTGTTGGAACAGATCAAGGAAAAAGGTATCAAGATCGCGAGAGTGACCTTGCATGTCGGCCTTGGTACATTCCGTCCGGTAAAGGTTGATAACATCTTAGAGCATCACATGCACAGTGAGTTCTATGTGATCGACGAGGAAGCTGCCAATACGATCAATGCGACGAAAGCAAATGGCGGCAAGATCGTATCGGTTGGTACAACGAGCACGCGTACGCTCGAGACGGTTGCAGATGAGACAGGACATGTGCGTGCCTGTAGTGGCTGGACGGATATCTTTATCTATCCGGGATACAAATTCAAGGTGGTTGACCGCCTGATTACGAATTTTCATCTGCCGGAATCGACACTGTTGATGTTGGTCTCTGCATTATATGACCGGGAGAAGATCCTTGAAGCATATAAGATTGCGGTCGAGGAGAAATATCGATTCTTCTCGTTTGGCGATGCTATGCTGATTTTGTAATGCATTATAGAGAAATGTTTTTAGGCTATGATATAATTATCAGTCGTTTGAAAAATATGGAAAGAAATGGAGGAAAAAGTTATGGGTCGTTTGAAACAGGCGGTGAAAATGCTGCGGTATAACATTTCCTCTATTGCTTTTTTTGAAGTGGTTTACCGGGTATTGTCTCTGGCAATTTTGACACCGGCGATGTACGGATTGCTGAATCTGTCTATGAACATTGCGGGAATTTCATACCTTTCGTCCGGAACAATCCACCGGTATATGCGGTCTCCGATCACATATGTATCGTTTTTGCTGATGTTGATTTTGATATCGTTTTTCTTGTTAGTGAACCTGTCAGGAATCATATTTAGTATGGAAGCATCGGTGCGGCGCGAAAAGCTGAATCCGATGGATATATTGCTGCATGGAATCGGTAATGCCTGCCGGAGCCTTGCACCGAAGAATCTGCTTACACTTGGATATGTATTGTTTATTCTTCCGTTTACGTATTCTCTGACCTTATCCGGCACGTTGCTTGGTATGAAATTGCCGGAGTTTTTGATGCACTTTCTTAAAAACTATAAGTTTGGTCTGATGGGAGCGTTAGCAATTTATCTGGTATTGTGTGTCACATTTTTCAGACAGATATTTACACTGAATTATTTTGTGTTGTATAAAGTGAGTTACCGTCAGGCGCGCCGGATGAGTAATCAGGCAATGAAAAATCATGTATTGCTGATGATGATTGGCGTGATAGGTTTAAATCTGTCAATCGCAGTCGTTGCAGTACTTTTAGAAGGCGTATTTGCTGCCGGTATTTCAAAGGTTGTCATGCAGATCGTTCCGAATAAAACAGTATTTGTTGTGGTAGACACTGTTTTTCGGGCGGCATCTGTGATTTTGTATGTGTTGATTGTAATTGTTACAACACCACTTATCCATGCATATATTTGCGCACAATTTTATGAGCGGGAAGGGGATATGGAGTATGCGGAGTTTAAGGAACTCCATCTAAGTAAGATGCAAGAACGGGAAGAAAAACTTCTTTCTGACCGTTCGCGGAAGAGACAGCATACATTTTTAGCCTCAGCTGTAGCTTTTGGATTGATTTTAAATGGCTGCTATGTCTATCTGTCAACCAATAATTACATGTCATTCCGAATTGCATATCCAACCAATGCATCCGTGACAGCACATCGTGGGGATGCGGGCAAAGCACCGGAGAATACAATGCCGGCATTTGAGCAGGCGGTTGAAGACGGAGCGGATATTATTGAATTAGATGTGAGGCAGACAAAAGATGGTGTATATATTATCATGCATGATGAAAGTCTGTATCGTACTGCCAATGTCAGACACAAGGTAGGAGAGGTGGATTATGACTATATCAGCAAGCTGGATGTGGGAAGCTATTTTGACCGATCTTATGATGGTACACATATTCCGACACTTGAGGAAGTACTTATTTTTGCCAAAGAAAATGATGTATTTCTGAATATAGAATTAAAACCTGCGGACACGGATCAAAATTATGTGCAGGGAATCGTGAATCTGTTGCATGAGTATGATTTTGTGGATCAGTGTATGCTGGGGTCACAGAGCGTCAAGGCATTGCGGGAAGCGAAAGAATTAGATCCCGAGATATCCACACTTTACATTATGACGATGGCATTCGGAGATTTTGCGGGAATGCAGGGCATTGATGGATTCAGTATCAAACATACCTATATCAGTAATAATATGGTCAGCAAAATTCATGCAAAAGGTAAAAAAATCTATGCATGGACAGTGAATAATGAAGCATATATCAAAGACCTGCTTTTGCTGGATGTTGATGGAATTATCACAGATAATCCGGCGGAGACAAAGGAGATTATTTTAAATGCGAATGATTCCATTATAGAAGACTGGATGAAACGGATTATCTATAAATATTAAAGCTATATACAGGAAATAAAAAAGGAAGAGAATGCAAATTCTCCTCCTTTTTGTTATGCATGGATGTTATGCAAGATAAAACTGTTTTAACAGATTGCTTAAAGCACTGTAATCATCTTTGTGCATCAACTCACTTGCAGAGTGCATGGCAAGAATCGGAATACCGATATCACACGCACGCATTGGCAGGTACGAGGATACAATCGGGCCGAGCGTCTGCCCGCCCGGCATGCCGGAACGGTT
>USFH01000070.1 GCA_900553925.1 uncultured Clostridium sp. | reverse complement strand
AATCTCTCACTATCCAAACTGATGGATCTCCCATTTGAATCCATCCTGAAAAATATGAATGCGATCGGAATCCACGCTTCTTTCTTATATACATACAGACAGCCAATCAATCATCCAAACGATACAGTATTCCGTAAACCGGATTCCCTGTTATTTCGGGCATATACGATTGAAAACCAGTCCTTCGGTGTACCAAAGAATGAACAGCTTGTAACCGTGAACAGTATTTTCAACAATTCAAAGATGCGATCGGATAAACGGAGCACTTACATTCTTTCGCCTCTGTTCTCGCAGGAGCAGTTGCTTGGTCTGATCGTCTGTGATACGGAGATTGATTATTTCAATATGGTTCCATCGCTTGGCATCCATATCTCCGCCGCATTAAAGACAATGCTTTTGTTAGAACAGCAGAAAGGAATCAGCGAGCATCTGCAGCAAAACCTGGAGCAGATGTCGAAGCACAACCTGATCTTAAGGGAAATCTCCAAGACCGATCAACTGACAGGTCTGTACAACCGTTGGGGATTTTTGGATTACGTAAAAACGATTATCGAAAATCCGATGAATCAAAACCGCGAGGTACTTGTTCTCTACGCAGACATGGACAACCTGAAGATGATCAACGATAAATACGGACATGAAGAAGGTGATTTTGCCCTGCGCGAGATTGGCAAAATCTTAAAGGAAGCCTTCCGGAACACCGATGTTATCTCACGTTTCGGTGGCGATGAGTTTGTTGCTTTTGCATTGCTTGGCATTCCGAATTATGAGAAGATCATGAAACACCGAATTTCAGAAATTACGGAACGGCACAACCAGATGGTACAAAAGCCATACCGGATTGAGATGAGTATCGGCATCTGTGAAGTATCCTGCTCGAAGGATCTGGATATCGAGGAACTCTTAGAACAGGCAGATAAAAAGCTATATATAGAGAAGAAAGCCAAAAAAGAAAAGCAAAAAAAGTAGAGCCAACCCGCTCTACTTTTCTTTTTATTCCTCTACAAATCCACGAAAGCCCTTTTCAACCACGCGTCTCGGAATCATAACCATATGCCCGCAGGTCTGGCATTTCAACCGGAAATCCATGCCAACGCGCTGTATCTCCCATGTGTTTCCGCCACATGGATGCGGCTTCTTCATCCGAATGATCTGTCCAATCTGAAAATCCATTTGCCATAACCCCTTTCCTATGTTACAGCAGTCATCCACACTGACAACCACACATATGAAACCACAATCACCTGCATTCCAGCATCATTGCAGGATGATCCGTACCATTTCTTCCGCATTCTCTGCAAGATATCTGCAGTCACAGGCTTCAAACTCTTCTTTACTGCCATATCCAAACAATACACCGATCGTCTCAATTCCAAACGCTCTGGCACCAAGCACATCAAATTTCCGATCTCCGACCATGATAATCTCTTTCACCGATGGTTTTGTCTGATCCTGCGCAATGCCTGTAAGCAGATACTCAATCACTGCGGCCTTTGTATCTCTTGATTTATCAAAGGTACTGCCGGCAATGATATCAAAATATCCATCTAACCTCAGATGTTCCAGGATCTGCTTTGCATAAAGCTCCGGCTTCGACGTTGCCACATACAGATGGCAGCCATGTTCCCGAAGTGTCTGAAATGCAGCTTCCATCCCCGGCATGATACCGTTTTGATAGATGCCCTTCGTGCTGTAATATTCCCGGTAATAAAGGACTGCCTGCTCCGCCTCTTCCTCCGAGAGCCCCTGAAATTCCCGGAACGAATCCCGAAGCGGTGGTCCTATGTATGGATACAACGTGGTCCGATCTTCTACCTTAATTTCAAACTTCGAAAGCGCATACAGTACACCATTGATGATGCCCTCTTCCGGTTCCGTGATCGTCCCGTCAAGGTCAAAAAATACATACTTATACATATCAGTTCTTCAGGTACAGAATGATGCTCTTTCGTGTGATAATACCGATAAAACAATCCCGGTCATCGACCACGCAGAGGAAATTCCGATCCAGAATCCTTTCCATAATCTCATCTTTTTCCACAGTATTTAATACCTTCGCGCCCTCGTCCTTGTTGACGATATCTGCTACCTTGTACTTCGCAAGGTCTTCACGTCCATGCGCCATAACCGCGCGAAGGAAATCGCCCTCACTCGCAATTCCGACATACCGTCCCTGATTGTCCACAACCGGAATCGCCGTATAAGTCGTACCAAGCAAAAATGCAACTGCCTGATCCAATGTATCATTTGCGTTTAAATACGTCAGCGTATGCTTCGGAATCAAAATACTAAATATATTCATATGTAACCTCCTGGCTCAAAATAAGCTGCTGATTGATTCAAACCAGCAGCCTATACATAAGTCTCAATTTGCTTACAGCTGCTCTGCCATCTCCAGAAGCAGTCTCTCTGTCTTCTTCCATCCAAGGCAAGGATCTGTGATTGACTTACCATAGCATCCACCACCGATTGGCTGGTTTCCATCTTCGATGTAGCTTTCTACCATCACGCCCTTGACCAGATGCTTTACCTCATCGCTATGTCTTCTGCTATGTAATATCTCATTTACGATACGTGGCTGCTCATCCCACTTCTTACCGGAGTTGTTGTGATTTGCATCCACAATACATGCAGGATTCACAAGCTTATACTTGCCATACGCCTCTGCAAGGTACTTCAGATCCTCATAATGATAATTTGGAATCGAACGTCCGCTCTTGCTCAAAGATCCTCGCAGGATACAATGCGCCAATGGATTCCCATCTGTCTTTGCCTCATAACCGGAAAACAGGAATGTATGTTTTGCCTGTGCAGCGACACAGGAATTGAGCATGACTGCGAAATCACCGCTTGTTGGATTCTTCATTCCAACCGGAACGTCAATACCGCTTGATGTCAGACGATGTGCCTGGTTCTCCACACTTCTTGCACCGATTGCCACATAAGATAAAATATCCTCGAGATATGGCCAGTTATCGGTGTACAGCATCTCATCTGCCGCAGTCAGTCCTGTCTCACGGATTGCCTTGATGTGCATCTTACGAATGGCCTTTACTCCCTCGATGAAATCCGGCTTATCCTCCGGGTTCGGCTGATGCAGCATGCCCTTATATCCAGAACCGTTTGTACGCGGTTTATTCGTATAGATTCTTGGAATTACAAAAACCTTATCTTTGATCTTCTCAGCAACGGCTGCCAGCCTGCACAGATAATCAAGCACGGAATTCTCATAATCCGCAGAGCAAGGGCCAATGATTGCAATAAACTTATCGGACTCCCCGGTAAATATCTTCTTAATCTCAGCATCTCTTTTTGCCTTGATCTCCTGTAACTCTTTATCCATCGGATGCGCTGCGCGAATCTCTTCCGGCGTTGGAACCGCCTTTACCATATGTAAACCCATTTCTTTTTCCTCCAAATATTACTTATGCGTCTTTGTCAATATTCGCAAATACATATCTAAGCTGTTTTTTGAATACACAGTCTGACTTGCACATACAGACACAATTTATATTATAACATACCTACTCGATAGACTTCAATGATTCCGCCATATCTATTTTATCAATTTTCCGGCGCATCACCAGATCCACAATAATCAGAAATGCCAGTACAATCAGAACACTATACAGATAACTGATATTCATGATTCTCGTTGCAAACGCCACCATATCGACCTGAATCTGGGACATAACAAACCGATGCAGCAGGCATCCAAGCGGTAGTCCGACCACAATTCCCATCAGCGTCAGTACGAGATTCTCGCGGAAAACATATGATCCTGTCTCTCGCGGATAAAAACCAAGTACCTTGATTGTTGCAATCTCCCGCACACGCTCCGTAATATTGATGTTGCTTAAGTTGAATAACACAATAAATGCAAGTGCGCCCGCACTGCCGATAACAAGTCCGACAACCGCATCCATCATCTTCATCATATTCTCCACACGGTCTTTGATGTCTGCAACAACTGAGACACTCATCACATTGGAGAGTGCAGATATTTTTCCGCCTGCCTCATAAGCGGTACTGTCTGTATCAACATGCAAATACATTGTATTTGCCTCGCATGCTTTGTCAAAATACTGCTCGTAGCATTCCGGTGTGATATATGCGTAGTGCCATACATAGTTTTCGAAGATTCCCGATACCGTAAGCGTCACATCTCCAGCATCCGTATCATGCAGCGTAATCGGATCGCCAACCGTCACATCCGCAATCTCCGCAATCTTCTTTGACAACATCACCTCACCGTTTCCCGGATAAGTGCCATTCCTGGTTGTCATGTCAAACTTCACAAAGCTTTCTAAATCTTCCGGCTCTGCAGCAATCAGATACACTGTTTTAATTGCGGAAGCTGCATGATATTCTACCGTGCTTTTCAGGATTGCTGTGGAATCCTCAAAGCCATCACCAACAGCATCTTCCACCTCCTGCTGTATATCCTCATTATATGTGCCATTCAGGGTTACTTCCATATCGTAAGTATCGATATCTCCATACTGGAATTCCGCCAGATTTGATACCGAATCCTTCACCCCAAGCCCCGTCAGGACAAGCGCCGTGCATCCGGCAATACCAAGCAGCATCATGAACATACGCTTCTTGAATCGGAATACATTACGTGCTGTTACCTTATGTAAGAATTTCATCGGCTTCCAGATAAATGGAATCCGCTCGAGTAAGATACGTTTCCCTGCTGCCGGAGCCTTCGGCCGGATCAGCTCTGCCGGCATACACCGAAGCTCATTGATGCAGGCAAGGAACGCTGTTCCCATCGAACAAATCAACGACACACACAGACAGATTACAAAAAGTCCCGGTGAAAAATAAAATTCAATGCCTGTTCCAAAATCGTACAACATCCTATACGCCTCAGATATTACATATGGGAACAGATAACTTCCTCCGAAAAATCCGATCACGCATCCAAGAAATGCCGAGCTTCCGGAATAAATCAGATACTTCGCCATAATGCTTCCATTCGTATAGCCAAGCGCCCGGTATGTTCCGATCTGTCCACGCTCATCATCCACCATACGTGTCATCGTCGTCGAACAGACAAGTGCCGCAATCAGGAAGAAGAAAATCGGGAATACCTTTGCTACGCCATCGACGATGTTCGTATCATTGTCATAGCACATATAACCGACATTGGTTGAACGATCCAGCACGTAAGTCTTCACTTCACCAAATGCTTCCTTCGCCGCCTGTTCTCCATATTCCTGTACGAGCGCATCCTGCTGTTCCTGTGTAAGAGGCTGTAACTGCTCCATCTGGGTTATCTGCTCCTGCGTAAGCGTATCAACCTGTGCATCCTGCATGATTGCCTGTAATTCTTGCTGCTGTTTTTCAACCGCGTCCTCCACAAGGGTTCTGCCCAGTTCTGTCACAAGCCGGTCATACCGGTGATCCGTAACCGTCTGCAACGCTGTTTCCATATCCGGGGTGACGTCGTCGATAAAATCATCATAGGCATCCGTGTAAATATCATAGCTATCCTGACTTTTCACATAGATTTCCTTATATGCATCGAAGGAAAACCCATCCTCCGGGATGAAGATAAACGCACTGACCCGTCCATTTCCAAGCGTTGTCGTTCCACGCTCAATATTGATATACATCGGTGAATTCACCGTACCGACAACTTTGTATTTCTTGTGTGCAAATGCATCTTTTGTATCCTGCGTATTGCTGTCCGCAATCTCGATTTCCTGTCCGATGATATCCTGTCCCTTAAACTGGTATGCATCTACCACACATTCATCGTCCGCTTCCGGCATACGCCCATCCCGCAGTTCCAGTGTATTCACATGCTCCGTAATGGACTGTGCGCGCAACACCTTCTCCTTACCATCCGCATCTTCATAGATCATATCCTCATAGTAAGAACCATCTGCCGCCAGCACATGCTCCTGCTTCCGCATTTCTTCCACAGCCTCCGTGTCAAAACCAATTGAGGAAAGTAGTCGGAAATCATAGAAGTTATACTCCCGCAGATAATGATTGCCGGTTTCTACCATGCCGGGTTTTGTCACTTTAAGACCCGAGAAAAAACCAACACCAAGCGCAATGATTGCAAGAATTGCCAGGTATCGTCCCATACTCTGTCCAATTGTTCTACGTATATTTTTTCTATATGCCCGCATCGTCTATCACCACTCAATTTCTTCTACCGGTACAATCTGTTCATTCATCTTCACCGAAGCAATCTTACCACTCTTTACTTTAATGATCCGGTCTGCCATCGCCGTAAGTGCCTGATTGTGGGTAATGATCACAACAGTCATGCCACGCTTCCGGCTGCAATCCTGCAGCAGCTTTAAGATTGCCTTACCCGTCTCATAATCAAGAGCTCCGGTCGGCTCATCACAGAGCAGAAGCTTCGGATTCTTCGCGAGTGCACGCGCGATTGCCACACGCTGCTGTTCGCCCCCGGATAACTGTGCCGGGAAGTTATTCATACGCTCTTCCAGTCCGACATGCGCAAGCACCTCCGATGGATTCATCGGATCTTTCGATAACTGCGATGCGATCTCGACGTTCTCCAGCGCAATCAGGTTCGGGATCAGATTATAAAACTGAAATACGAATCCAATATCCCGCCGTCTGTACGTTGCGAGCTGCTTCTTGTTGTAATCCGAAACTGCTGTACCATCCAGATACACCTCGCCCTCGGTCAGACGGTCCATACCACCAAGGATATTGAGCAGGGTGGTCTTACCTGCCCCCGACTGTCCTACGATGACACAGATCTCGCCCTTCCCGATCTCAAAGGATGCATCCTTTAAGGCTTCAACACTGACATCACCGGTCTTATAGGTTTTGCTTACGTTCTTAAACTCTACATAACTCATTTGCGTGTTCCTTTCTAATTTATCTATAACTGATATTACTTCCTCCAGCTTGCGATTCGGAGCAGCACTTCCTTGTCAAGAGGATATGGACAAAGCGCAAGCTTCGCTTTATTATCGGCTACAATGTCAACGACCTGACGGATGTTTTCTTCCGGCAGGATACCACAATCGCTCACCACCTGAAAGAAATCTGCGAATTCATCCACTGAAGCAAATCCAATTGCTGATAACAGATATTCCTGATCTGCTGCATCTGCCTCACAAATATATCCCGGCAGGAAATACCCGATTGCAATGCCATGCGGCACGCCAAGCTCATAAGTGATTGCATAACTTAAGCTGTGCGGAATCGTCGTTCCGGTCTGTGCGATCGCCATACCTGCGAGTGTCGATGCCAACAGGAAATTGCTGTAGTCTTCATCGGTCATCTCCCGCATGCCAAGCAGGGCATCCTTGCTTCGCGCCCAGACCTTCAGTCCCTGGTCAACAAACATCCGGCTGTAATCCGTTGCTGTGGTATTCAGATAGCTTTCGATCATATGACCAAGTGCGTCAATCGCGGTCTGTCCGATAACCTTCTTCGATGCGGTCTTCAGATATTTCGGGTCTGCCAATGCCAGTACCGGGAATACACGGTGTGGCAGCGATGCTTTTGTCCGCTTTGCATGAACGGTAAGCACAGCGACCCCCGTTACCTCTGATCCGGTTCCACAAGTCGTTGGAATCGTAACGACAGGAAGTGCCTTTGTATATGCAACACTCTCATACAGGTAATCCGCATCCTTCTCTGGGTTTGCAAGCATAATCGCAATCGCCTTTGCCGCATCCATTGGCGAACCGCCACCAATCGCAATCACGAAGTCCACGCCATTTCGCTTTCCAAACTCGGTCGCTTTCATAACCGTTTCCACAGATGGATTCTCTTCAATCTCATCATACTGCACATGCTTCTTTCCATATGCATCAAGTGCTGCTTCCACATCTGTGAGTGCTCCATTCGCCCGTGCAGAATATTTTCCTGTCACAATGAGCGCACAGCTTCCATAACCTGCCAGCTCCTCCGCATGTGCTTTTACTGCATCTATCTCCTGATATACTTTTGTTGGTATGTAATATTTCATGTTATGCCTCCAATAATCTCATCAATACATCATAGACTTCCTTCGCCACCGCCAGCTTGTACATTAACCGGCTTGGCTGCTGTGGAATCTCGACAACATACGACCGGACACTACCTTTCATATTTATCGCGAAATAAACCTGTCCGGGAACCGATGCATCCGCATTGTCCGGATCCGTATTTCCCATCGTTCCTGTGACGCCGATTCCGATATCCGCACCATACATATTCGCGCAGGCGGTCGCCATGGCTTCCGCTGTCTCCTTCGAATACACCGTATACTTATGAATCACCTCTGCGGACACACCCTGCATGATCTTCGTCTCATTGCTATATGTAATGCTCGCACCTTTGAAGATGGCCGATGCTCCTTCTGTATCCGTGATCAAAGACGCAATCTGTCCGGCAGTCGCACTCTCCATCGTCGTGATCGACATGTTCCATTCGATCAGAAGCTTTGTTAGTTTCGCATAATCTTTACGGATTTCTTTTTCGGAATACTTCTTTGCCTTCTTTGCCTTTATAGCTTTATTTGATTCTGCCTGCTGTACTTCCTGTTGAATGTCCTCATGCTCCTCTTCAACTACATTTCCCTGTTTTTCTGTTTTCAATTTCCCCTGTGATACCATCTGCTGTTCTTCGCAATATGGGCAGCACTTATATCGATTCCCATTATAATAATGTCCATTCTCACAAATCTTTATATTCATCGGTATTGTCCTCCTTCAAATCAATGCTTCCGTTTTCCCTTAATTTCATATTTAAATTTATTATAGATTTCACATTGTAAAATGGCAATCAATAATTATGATATTTTTCTTGAACTTTTTGTGAATACAGAAATAAGAATTTGCCGTTTTTTGCCCAAAAAAAGAAATCTGATTATTAAATCTATCAGATTTCCTATCTTACTTAACCATCATTTTCTTGTGCAAACATCGTTCGCAACTCGGGGAAATACCTTCGACTGACCGGAAGCTCATATTCCCCATACTCCACATAATTTCTATGCACTTTCTTAATTTGATTCTTGCGAACCATAAAACTTTGATGTATCCTGACAAAACCATGTTTTTTCAAGAACGAATCGACCTCTGACAGCTTTGCATAAAAACATACTTCTTTTTCCTTTAAGTGCAAAATAAGCTTTCTTCCACTGCTTTCCACATATTCAACTGTTTCCATAGGCACCTGTATCTTCTTGCGATTTGAAACAATATTCAGAAGACAACCATCTGTCTCTTTCTTCTTCTCGTTACCCATAATCCCAAATTTCTCCAACATGTATATCTTGTGTACTAACACATATATAACATATTACCATATTCTTTTCTATTTTTTCATCTAATTGCATAAATTGCATCTATTCTGTCAAAATCAGCAATGTTTTTTTCTATTCTGCTTATATATCTGATTGATTCCTGTAGACGCGAACCCTGACATGATTCCAACAGAAACTGCTGTGATCACGTCCTCCGCCGGGAAATCCGGCATCAGATACATTGCCGGAATCGCAACAATTCCTCCTGCAACTCCGACAATCACCGGAATCATCTTATCACTGATCTTCGGGCACAATTTACACCCCGTCCCTATCAGATAGCAGATAATAACAATTGGCAATACTGTTGCATAACCTGATATATCCATTTTTTCTCCGCAACCTTCTCTTAAATTATACATATGCAGATTCCAACCGATTGTTTATGAATGCTATATGATATATTTTCTTATTCATTTGCAGAAAATATGTTTGACGCTCATTTCTGACAACTATATAATGAATTTGATTTCCCAACAGGGATCGTAATTAACGCTGAAATAATGGTATTCATACATTATATATCTTATATTTGAAAAGGAGAGTCTCACGATGATACAGATTGATTTAATTACCGGCTTCTTAGGTTCCGGCAAAACGACATTCATCAAAAAATACGCTGCCTATCTTCTGGAACAGGGCTTAAATATTGGCATTCTAGAAAATGATTTCGGTGCTGTCAATGTCGATGCCATGCTCCTGCAGGATATCTTAGGCGATCACTGCACATTGGAAATGGTTGCCGGAGGATGTGACGCGGACTGCCACCGCCGCCGGTTCAAGACAAAGCTGATTGCTATGGGCATGTGCGGCTATGATCGTGTCCTCGTAGAGCCATCTGGTATTTTCGATATGGACGAATTTTTTGACGCACTGCACGAATCCCCCCTCGACCGCTGGTATGAAATCGGAAATGTTATCACGATCGTAGATGCCGATCTGGAGCAGACCTTATCCGATTCTTCCCGTTATCTGCTCGCATCGCAGGCTGCACAGGCAGGTGCCCTTCTCTACAGTCATGTCCAGGAGGTAAGCGAAGAAAGACTTGCCTCAACAAAAGACTTTGTAGCACAATCCTTTGAGATTTTACACAGCGATAAGAAACCTGTCCCTTCTGTTACTATAGAAAAAAACTGGGATGATTTAACCGATGAAGACTTCAAAGCTATCCTCACATCCGGCTATCATTCCGCAGACTATACCAAGCTGTGGTTCGATGATAAGAAAACATACGACAGCTTATATTTTATGAATATGGATTTCTCCGAAGAATTTCTGAAAGAATCCTGCGCGAAAATCTTAAATGATCCTGCATGTGGAAAGGTATTTCGAATCAAAGGATTTCAAAAGCTCTCTGATGGTTCATGGATCTCATTGAATGTCACCCATCAGAAAACGGAGATTCAACCGATTGCAAATGGTCAGGCAATCCTAATCGTCATTGGAGAAGGACTGAACCAAACAGTTATTGAAGGATATTGGGGAAAATCAAATATTTAATTTTTGCCCACTATCTGCCCACCTAGACGATTTTTAACCATTAAAAAACGGCGGAAACCCTTGATTTTACGTGGTTTCCGCCAAATAAAAAAGATGCCCAGAGCCGGAATCGAACCAGCGACACGAGGATTTTCAGTCCTCTGCTCTAC